>NZ_CAXAQI010000008.1:0-235016 GCF_963970695.1 Pseudomonas sp. EL_65y_Pfl1_R83
CTCCCACTCGGGTGCTGACACACCAGTGCTGGCTACGGCCTTTGCCCCGCACGCGTTCTATAACCTTACGATGAACCAGTTTGATGCGCGACAGCGCTACGTCGAAGATGTAGTGGGGCCTCCCACACGGACTGCATTAAGCCTTCAGGGTTCGCGTCATCCGCAACGCCAACACACTACCTGCAACAATCACCGCCGCCAGCAGGTACAGCGCCATGTCCGTAGACCCGGTGGCATCCTTCACAAACCCAACGATATAAGGGCTGAGAAAGCCAGCCATCTGGCCCATGGAGTTGATCAACGCCAACCCGCCCGCCGCCGCGCCCGCACTGAGCATGGCGGTCGGCACCGGCCAGAACATCGGCAGACCGGTGAGGGCGCCCATGGTGGCGATGGTCAGGCCGAGAATCGCAATCGCCGGGGTGGTGGCGAAATTCACCGCAATCACCAGGCCGATCGCGCCCATCAACATTGGCACCACCAAGTGCCAGCGCCGCTCTTTGCGCAGGTCCGCAGAGCGCCCCACCAGCAACATGAACACCGCCGCCAGCAGGTACGGAATGGCGCTGAGCCAGCCGATCACCAGGTTATCGCTGAAGCCCAGGCTCTTGATGATCGACGGCAGCCAGAAATTGATGGCGTACACGCCGCTCTGGATGCAGAAGTAGATCAGGCCGAACGCCCAGATCGCCGGATTCTTGAATACCTCAGCCAAGGAGTCGGTGGTGGTTTTGGGTGTGTTCGCTAGGTCGGTGGCCTGGTCGGCTTCCAGCACCGCCCGCTCGTGGGGCTTGAGCCACGTGGCGTTGGCAAAGCTGTCGCTGAGCAGGAAGTAGGCGAGGGCGCCCAGGATCACGGTCGGAATACCCTGCAACAGAAACATCCACTGCCAGCCCGCAAGACCACCTTGGCCAGCGGCGAAGTGGTTGAGGATCCAGCCGGAGAACGGGCTGCCGAGCAAGCCGGAGACCGGGATCGCCGACATGAACAGCGCCATGATCCGCCCACGGCGGAACGTCGGGAACCACTGCGAGAGGTACAGCACAACACCGGGGAAGAAGCCGGCTTCAGCCGCACCGGTAAACAGGCGCAGGGTGTAGAAATGCGTCGGCGTGGTGACGAACAGCAGGCAAGTGGACAGTGTGCCCCAGACGATCATCATCAATGCAATCCAGCGGCGCGGACCGAACCTGGTCAACGCCAGGTTGCTCGGTACGCCACACAGCACGTAGCCGATAAAGAAGATCCCGGCGCCGAGGCCGTACACGGTTTCGCTGAATTTCAAGGCATCAAGCATCTGCAATTTGGCAAAGCCAACGTTTACCCGGTCGAGGTAATTGAACAGGTAGCAGATGAAAATGAAGGGGATCAGGCGCAGGGTGATGCGTTTGTAGATGGCGTTTTTATCGTCATCGGTGGCCAGTGCGGTAGCGGCGCTCTGTGACATGGCGTTCTCTCTTTATTATGATTTTTCGCGACGCGAGGGTAACGTTGATCGCCCAAAGAGTCTCGGCCACCTGGCAGGCTGCTGTCTTTGTGCTTGCGCACAGCCAACCCTGCTTTGCGCTGTGCCTATGTACAACCCGCTTTCTAAGGAATTTAGCCCCATGTTCGAGCTGGATCATGACTTGGCGCAGAATATCGTCGATCGGACCATGGCGATTCTGCCCTACAACGTCAACGTCATGGACAGCCAGGGCCTGATTCTCGGCAGCGGTGAGCCTGAGCGTATCAACACCCGCCATGAAGGCGCGCAACTGGTGCTCGCCAATGGCCGCGTGGTGGAAATCGATGGTCAGACCGCCAAGCACCTCAAGGGCGTGCAACCGGGCATCAACCTGCCGCTGATGCACGACCAGCGCCTGATTGGCGTGCTGGGCATTACCGGCGAACCGGAAGGCCTGCGCACCTACGCCGAACTGGTGCGCATGACCGCCGAAATGTTGGTGAGCCACCGCCACCAGCAGGCCGAACAGCAATGGCGTCGTCAGCGTTGTGATGACTTGCTCGCCTTACTGTTGGCCGAAACCGGCGACTCGCCGCGCCTGGTGGATGAAGCCCAACAGTTGGGCCTAAAACCGCAGCTGGCGCGCACGCCATATCTGTTTGAGCTGGGCGCGGGGCAATCGGCAGAGGCCTTGAGTGCCTGGCTGACCTCGCGTTATCCGGACAGCTGGTGCGTCAGCTCGGCGCAATACTCATTGCTGTGGTGCCGGCCGGCGTCGGTACAGGTCGATAATCCTCGCTTGCTGGAAAAACTCGAAGGGCTGGGCTGGAATATCCTCCGTGTGGCCGTTGGCGGGCAAGCGGACGGGCTGGCTGGGTTGCGCCGCTGCTATCGACGCGTGGGTGACCTGCTCGCCTATGGTCGCGATGTATTGCCGCAGTCGCGCTTGCTGACGCTCAACCGTTATCGCCTGCCGGTGATGCTCTGGCGCCATCGAAATGATGATGCGCTCGATGAGTTGCTCAACCCGTTGCGCAAAGTCCTCGCCAAGGACAGCAACGGCCAACTGCTGGCAACGCTGCGCAGTTGGTGCGAACACGACGGGCAAAGCCAGGCCTGTGCCGATGCGCTGGGCATTCACCGCAACAGCCTGCGTTACCGCATGGAGCGCATCGCCGAACTCAGTGGTGTCGACCCGCTGACCCTCGACGGCATGCTCGCGCTCTATCTGGGCGTGCAGCTGCTGCCCCAGGCTTTGTCGCAATGAACAACAAAGCGCATCCGTACTTGTGCATTGGACTGGCGTCAGCGGCGGTGCCAACTGGCAGCATGGGCGTTATAAAAACCGGAGAAAGCCCATGAAAATCATCATCGCCCCCGACTCGTTCAAGGACAGCCTGAGTGCCGAGGGCGTCGCCCTGGCCATTGCGGCCGGGTTGGCTCAGGTCTGGCCGAATGCACAGTTGATCCAGTGCCCGATGGCGGATGGCGGTGAAGGCACGGTGGATTCGGTGCTTGCGGCCTGTAATGGCGAACTGCGTCGCCAACGCGTGAAAGGCCCGCTGGGTGGCACGGTTGAGGCGCGCTGGGGCTGGCTGGCCGATAGCCATACCGCGATCATCGAAATGGCTGAAGCCAGCGGCCTGCAGTTGGTACCGCCAGGCCAGCGCGATGCGTGCTCCAGCAGCACCTACGGCACCGGCGAACTGATCCGCGCTGCGCTGGACCTCGGCGCCCAGCGCATCATCCTGGCGATTGGCGGCAGTGCCACCAACGACGGTGGCGCCGGTGCGATGCAGGCCCTGGGTGTGCAACTGTTTGACGCTGAGGAACACGCCTTGGCGCCGGGTGGCTTGGCGCTGTCCGGTCTGGCGCAGATTAACCTTGAACAACTCGACCCACGCCTGGCCCAGGTACGCTTTGAAATTGCCGCCGACGTGAACAATCCTCTGTGCGGTCCCCAGGGGGCGTCTGCGATTTTCGGCCCGCAAAAAGGCGCCAATCCCCAGCAAGTCCAACAGCTGGACGCCGCCCTCGGTCACTTTGCCGACCACTGCGCCAAAGTGCTGCCCAAAGACGTGCGCGACGAACCCGGCAGCGGCGCCGCCGGCGGCCTGGGCTTTGCCGCCAAAGCGTTCCTGGGTGCACAGTTCCGTGCCGGCGTGGACGTGGTTGCCGACCTGGTTGGCCTGGACGCAGCCGTACGTGGCGCCGACCTGGTGATTACCGGCGAAGGCCGTTTCGACGCCCAGACCCTGCGCGGCAAGACGCCGTTCGGCGTGGCGCGGATCGCCCGGCAGCACAACGTGCCCGTTATCGTGATCGCCGGCACCTTGGGCGATGGCTACGAGCAGATGTACGCCCACGGCGTGGACGCCGCATTCGCCTTGCCTTCCGGGCCGATGAGCCTGGAGCGGGCGTGCAGTGAGGCGCCGCGCCTGTTAACCGAGCGGGCGGCAGACATCGCGCGGGTGTGGCGCACCGCTTCCCGGCACTGACGTAACGCCTCCTACATGGGATAATTCGCGTCTTTTCGACACGGAGAGTCCCCATGCTGCGCCCCGCACTCCTGGCCATGATACTGACCGGCGCCACCGCTCCAGCCTTCGCACAAGCCCCCTCGGAAACCGTGCCACTGCTGCGAGAAATCAAGGAATGGGTGGTCGGTTGCGACAACGTGCGCAACTGCCATGCCCTCAGCGCACCCAGCGGCGTTGATGAAGAGGACTACAGCTCGCTGACGTTGCACCTCTGGCACCAAACCGGTCCGCAGGGGTATCTGCGCCTGCGCTTGGATCACCGTGGTGAACCCGTGGACCTTTCCACCTTGCTGCTGGACGGTCAGCCGCTGGGCCTGGCGTTGATCTGCGATTTGCACGTTGAGTTGGACGATCAGGGCGGGGATCCCGAGGTGCAGTCCTATGGGGTGATTGAGGACGCTTCGGCACGGCGCTGGTTACAGCGTTTGCGCAACGGTCAGCAACTGCAGTTGCCAGGCGATGAGCACGCGCATGTGTCATTGAGCGGGCTGAGTGCTTCGCTGTTGTTGATGGATGCGGTGCAGGGGCGCGTGCATAACGTGACGGCGCTGGCCCGACCCGGTAAGGGCGCGGCCAATGAGGTGTCGCCACGCCTGCCGACGCCGGTGCTGCGCACATTTGTGTCACCGCCGCCGTTAAACGCGCAGGAGCAGGCGGGCCTGGTAGCGGTCGCGTTGAAGGCGGCCACGCCCGACGAGGGGGACTCTGAAGCACAAGCAGGTGCCTTGACGGCGCAGCAAGCGATGACCGTGGTGAGGTACGACTGTGCGGCCTACAACTGTGAGTACGACGTCAACAGCCGCCAGCGACAAGCGCCCTACGCAGAAACGCCTCTCAATGTGCAACCGTTGCCCCTGGATGGCGCCGCGCTGCAAGGCTCGGTGTGGTATGACGAAGCCTCCGGCACCCTGAGTTATTTCTACAAGCAGCGTGGAATCGGTGATTGTGGTGGCGCAGGCTCCTGGGTGTTTGACGGCGAGCGTTTCCAGCTCAGCGAGTTTCACATCATGCCGCGCTGCACCGGGGTCGCTTCGGGGGATTGGCCAGCATTGTGGTCGACCACGCCGGCGCCCTAGCCATCGGGCAGGCTTGGCCCCTACACTGACCGGCCACGTGTTTTTCAAAGGATGAAACGCAATGCACACACCTGAACCCCATATCGTCATCCAGCGCTTCACCGAGGCCCACCTTGAAGGCGTCGCTGCGCTCTATAACGAACCGGCTGTATGCCGTCAGGTGCTGCAAATGCCTTTCCAGTCGGTCGAGGCGTGGCGTAACAAGCTGGTCCAGGACAATGAGCGCCGGCTACAGTTAGTGGCGGTGCATGGGGGTGAAGTGATCGGCCAGCTGGGTCTTGAGCAGTACCTGCGTGTCCGCCGGGCCCACGTTGGGTCCTTCGGCATGGGCGTCGCGACGGCGTGGCAGGGCAAGGGGGTTGGCTCCCTGTTGTTGACTGCCGCGTTGGACGTCGCCGACAACTGGATGAACCTGCGCCGAGTAGAACTTACCGTGTACGCCGACAACGAAGCGGCGCAAGGGCTGTACCGTAAGTTCGGCTTCGAGGTCGAAGGCGTATTGCGCGATTACGCCCTGCGCGACGGCAAACTTGTCGACACCGTGAGCATGGCGCGTCTGCGCAAGTCGGCTTAATTCCCTAAGGCAAACGCCACCGCAGCGGCTGCATGCAGCTCGGTGGTGTCCAGCAACGGCAGGTCGCTGTGTTCGGGCTTGATCAGCAGGCTGATTTCCGTGCAGCCGAGGATGATCGCCTGGGCGCCACGTGCGGCCAGGGACTCGATCACGCCTTGGTAAACCTTGCGTGACGCATCACTGATCACGCCAACACACAATTGCTCATAGATGATCCGGTGCACGGCCTGGCGCTCGTCCGCCTCAGGCACCAGCACGGTCAAACCCTGGGCGGCCAGGCGCGACGTGAGGAAATCCTGCTCCATGGTGAACGCGGTGCCGAGCAGCCCGACCGTCAGCGTGCCAGCTTCCACGGCCGCCGCGCCCGCCGCATCGGCAATATGCAGGAACGGAATCGACACCGCAGCTTCAATACGTGGCGCCACCAAATGCATAGTGTTGGTACACAGCACTACACATTCAGCACCGCCCGCCTGCAACCGGCGCGCGGCCTCTTCGAGGATCAGCGCGGCGTCGTCCCAGCGGCCGGCGTGTTGGGCCTGTTCCACTGGGCCGAAATCCACGCTGTACATCAACAGTTGCGCCGAGCGCAACGGGCCGAGCGTGTCGCGCACGCGTTGGTTGATGAGGCGGTAGTACTCGGCGCTGGACTCCCAGCTCATGCCGCCGATAAGGCCGATGGTGCGCATGCGATGCTCCTGACACGGAAAGTCGCTTCACCTTACGCATTGACGCCTGCATAGTCATACGCAGTTGTCCGCGAAATGACCGGTGCAGTTTCACATGTTCTGGTTGACCCAGCCCGGCTTGGCCTCTTGCGGCGCCACCGCGTTGATCTGCTTGCCAGTCGCCTGCTCCACGCGCCGCGCCGCCTCCGGGTCATCGGCGAAAGGCATCAAGCTGGCGTCGTCCAGGCTCTTGTCCGACTGACCGCGCAAGCAGTACTCCACCGCGCCATACAGGCACACCACCATCAGCAAGCCCCACATATCAGGCGATCCGCGCATCAAGCTGGGCCAGCTTCAAGTCCGCGACGCGTACCGTGCGCCAGGTGTTGTAGGCCATCAACACCATCCCGGTGAGAAAGAACACGCCACCGGCAAACCGCACCACAAACCCCGGATGACTGGCCTGCAAGGCTTCGACAAACGAGTAAGTGAGGGTGCCGTCATCGTTGATGGCCCGCCACATCAGGCCCTGGGTAATGCCGTTGACCCACATCGAGGCGATGTACAGCACGGTGCCAATGGTTGCCAGCCAAAAATGCAGGTTGATCAGCGCCACGCTGTGCATCTGCTCGCGGCCGAATACCTTGGGGATCATGTGATACAGCGAGCCGAAGGTGATCATCGCCACCCAGCCCAGCGCTCCGGCGTGCACGTGGCCGATGGTCCAGTCGGTGTAGTGGGAGAGGGCGTTGACGGTCTTGATCGCCATCATCGGCCCTTCGAAGGTCGACATGCCGTAGAACGCCAGGGACAACACCAGGAAGCGCAGGATCGGGTCGGTGCGCAACTTATGCCAGGCATCCGACAACGTCATCATGCCGTTGATCATCCCGCCCCAGCTCGGCGCCAGCAGAATCAGCGACATTGCCATGCCCAAGGACTGTGCCCAGTCCGGCAGGGCGGTGTAGTGCAAATGGTGCGGCCCGGCCCAGATATACAGGGTGATCAGCGCCCAGAAGTGCACGATGGACAAGCGATAGGAGTACACCGGCCGTCCGACTTGTTTCGGTACGAAGTAATACATCATCCCCAAAAAGCCAGTCGTCAGGAAAAACCCTACGGCGTTATGCCCATACCACCACTGCACCATGGCATCCGTCGCCCCGGAATACACCGGGTATGACTTGAACCAGTCCACCGGGATCGCCAGGTGGTTGACCACGTGCAGCATGGCGATCACCAAAATGAATGCGCCGAAAAACCAGTTGCCCACATAGATGTGTTTGGTTAAGCGCCGCACCACGGTGGTGAAAAACACAATGGCATAGGCCACCCACACCACGGTCATCCACACTGCGCCGGAGAACTCGATCTCGGCGTACTCCTTGGTGGTGGTGTAGCCCAGCGGCAGGCTGATTAACATGATCACGATCACCGACTGCCAACCCCAAAAGGTAAACGCGGCGAGGCGGTCGGAAAATAACCGCACCTGGCAGGTACGCTGTACCGCGTAATAGCTGGCGGCAAACTGCGCGCTGCCGGCAAAGCCGAAGATCACCAGGCTGGTGTGCAAAGGGCGCAAGCGGCCAAAGGTGGTCCAGGGTAAATCCAGGTTCATTTCCGGCCAGACCAGTTGCGAGGCGATCCACACACCCATGGCCATGCCGACCACGCCCCAGACGATGGTGGCGATAGCGAATTGGCGGACGACTTTATAGTTATAGGCCTGTCCGATTGTTGCTGTGCTCATGCTCAGTCCTCCCACGGTTCCACGTGGCGGCACTGTAGGAAGCGTGGTTAAAACAAAACAGACTCAGAGGCACCTCATTGCAGCGGATCAGTTGCCAATATGCCTGCAGTCTGTGGCCCAGGAATTCCAAGCCCTTGGCGTCAGTACGGCTCATGCCCAATGGGAATGGCGAGGTGCTGACCGTTAAGTCAGACACGCCGGCCACTGCACTTCGTTGTTTTGCCGGCGTTAGTCGCGCGGCCGGCCACCGCATCTGCCATGATTGAACTTCGCAACCTGGCTCACCGGAGGAGATCCGCAATGGACGATGTACAGCAACTGGGCGAGATGCTTCGTCATTACGCCGATAGCGAAACGCATAAAAAACAGCAGTTCGACGTGCAGTCGGCCCGCTGGGCGCAAAAACTCGACGCGTTGTTCGGGCAGATCGAGCAATGGCTGGAACCGGTGAAAACGGTGGGGTTGCTTGAAGTGCACCGTGAGCCTTACGTGGCCAGTGGCCCAAGCATCCCGGTGGAGACGTCGACCTTCAAGACCGAGAAACTGACCGTACAGATCACCGGCAAACCGGTGGAGTTCGTGCCGGATGTGATGGGGGTGGGTGGGTTGATCTCCGTCTCCGTCATGGGGTTGACTGCCGCGCGGCATGGCAGCGTTTCCCTGGTGTTGCCTGCGGATAAAAACGATTGGCTGTGGAAGAAGACCAATGGCCTTAAAGACCCGGACACGTTCGGCTTTGACGCGAACTTCCTGGCGTCGCAGTTGCAGAGCCTGATTCCTCGCGAACGCGGCTGAACGGCAGGTGATTGGAGCGGGGCTATACCTACAGCTCAATGTTCCAACGCCGACCGCCAGGAGTTCAATAATGAGATTAAGGCAAGTCATTACCGTGCTGTGTGTCGCTTCGCTTGGACTGGCGGGCTGTGCCAGCAAGATTACGCAACCCGATGAATACGCGGGTTTTCTCTCGGACTTCAGCTAACTGAATGAAGCCCATTCGCCCTGGCCGGCTCGTTGTGGTCACAACTGGCGGCCAGTCGCTGCTACTTCAGGGGTGTCAGGGGTGGGAGCTTCCATTGGCCATTAACCGCTTCCGGCTTGGGCAGGTAAATGCGCAGTACCGCGTAGAAGGGCGCGGGCGGCGCGGGCAGCCAATTGCTCTGTTCAGCCTTCGGCGGCTCGTGGTGTTGCAGCGCCAGTGTCACGCCGCCGTCGGCGTCGCGCTTGAGGTTGGGCAGCATCCGTGAATTGATCAGGTAGCGTTTCTTGTGGTTGGGCACCAGTTGCCCGTTCTTGGCTTCATACATCGTCAGCGACCAGAACGCATCGGCCGGTGGCAGTTGGTCTTTGGCAAAGTGGACGGTGTAGCTATGACGCGCACCGTTGGCCGGTTTGCCTTCGCTATCGACGGAGTAAGTCATGTAGGTGACTTCTTCAGCCGAATTGCCGAACAAACGCTGGATAGCGCCGGCGTAGCGGTAGAGGTAGTTGTTTTTCAGGCGATCACGGCTGCCATGCAGTTCGCCACTGGTGACCTGAAGGGTGTCGAGCTTGTCTTTCTTGAATGCTGCAAACTCGGCTTTGCCATCTGCGATGCCTTGTTGCAGGGCTTTGCGTTGTTCCGCGCTGAGTTGGCTGACCTTGAAGGGCGCGCCAGGCGCGATGCCGATGGTGGCAAAGCGGGCCAGCAGGTCTTTCTCGCTGTCCTGAGGTTTGGCGTAGGCGAGCATAAAGTTCAGGTAGCGAAACAGTTGCGGGCTGTCTGTCATGGCCGCCGTGGGCTTGGGCCACTCGATCTTTGCCACCTTGGCCGGTGCGGCTTGCTTCACATAGCCGCTCAGCGGCTGCACCTTGTAGCCGTTCTGGATTTGCTTGACCTTGTTCAGGTCTTTTTCATCAAACAACTGCGTGCGGTAGAGCGCGTAGACCAGATTGCTTTCGCTGTAGATCACCCGGTCCACATCCACAGGCTGCTGGCCCTTCCAATCAGGACCCGCGACCATGTAGTGGCCGCCATGGTTGCCGGTGCTGCGAGTGCCCAGGTACGCAATGTTCTGGCTATAAAGGTCGATCAACTGCACCGAGTAATAGCGATCGTCCTCAATCCCGGGCAACGTCAGCACCATCGGCTCCCTGCGCAGGTCCATCCAGACGAAGGAATAGGGCGTGTCAGGGTTCGCCTTGGCCTGCGTGGTGTGTTTCGGGCTGAGCACTTGGGCGGAATGCCCCAGTCGGTTGATCGGCGCCTTGAAGTTGGCGCCGCCTTGATCAACAGCCTGGGTATAGAGCGTCTTGTACATCTCCACCACCGGGTAGCCATACAGGTAGGCTTCCTTGGCAATCGCCCGGGCCTCACTCGGTGTTGCCGTGAAGTCAGCCCAGGCGCCGGTACTCATGAGTATCGAGAGGCTCGCCAACAGCAGGCGCGTCGGTTTTCCAATCATGTTGTTGCGTCCTTCGTGAGTGCGTTTTGAAGAATGAGTAGGGTTGGCGCGGAGAAACGCTGAGTTTCCGGTTTTATTAGTCGAAGGTCACGTTAATCTCTGAGCATCTGACGCAAAAATGCCGCCCATGAAGGCGGCACTGAAGACAAGCCGGGATTACAGCGCAGGCAACATCGATTTGACTTTGTCGCGCAGTTGATCGATGGAAAATGGCTTGGCGATGACCTGCATGCCTGCAGACACGTCGATATTCTCGGCATAGCCGCTGGCGAACAGGATTGGCAGGGCAGGGCGCAGTTCGCGGACCTTGGTCGCCAGTTGCTTGCCATCCATGTCTGGCAGGCCAACGTCGGTCATCATCAGGTCGATCACCTGGTCAGTGTTTTGCACCAGTGCCAGCGCCTCTTCGGCATCGGCCGCCTCTACCACACTGAATTCCAACTCCTCCAAGACATCGACGATGAGCATGCGCACGATGGCATCGTCTTCGACGACAAGAATGGTGGAGGTGACTGCAGACATAATCGAATTCCCAAAAAAGGCGAGGGTTTACACGCGGCCGTTCTGACAGGCCTCTTCCTTGAGTAAGCGGGCACTCATGACAAGTTCCCGCTGGCCGTAAAAACAATGCGATAGGAAAGACTAGAGAGAATAGCGGGTTCCTTCGCAGGAATCTGTACAAAACCGTTCTAGAAAAATAGTCTTGCCCGCCACTTTGCGGCAAACTCCCGGTTTTTCCACCTTTGGCCAAGGCATTTCCATGACTCCCGCGTCGTCCGTCGATGAAAAGAGCTTTCGTAACCTCCTGAGCCGAAACGTTGCACTGCCCCTGGGTGTGGGTGTGCTCAGTGCAGTGTTTTTCGTCGTGCTGATCACCTACCTGTTGTCGGTGATCCAGTGGGTGGAACACACCGATCGGGTTATCAATAACCTGAATGAATCGTCCAAGCTGACGGTGGACCTGGAAACCGGCATGCGCGGCTTCCTGATCACCGGTGACGAGCATTTCCTCGACCCCTACGAAGTGGCCAAGCCGCGAATCCTCGCCGACCTGCACAATTTGCAGGCGCTGGTGGCGGACAATCCGCAGCAGGTGGACCGTCTCAAACGCCTGGAAGCATTGCAGGCCGAGTGGAACAACTATGCCCAGGCGATGATTGATCTGCAGCGCGCGAGCGGCGACTACCGCGGTGCGATCAAGGCCGGGCGCGGCAAGCGCCTGACTGACGAAATCCGCAAGGAATATGACGACGCGGTGGCGATGGAGCAGCAGTTCCGCATCGCCCGTAATGAAGATGTCACCCGTACAACGGTGATCAGTGTCACCCTGTACTTGGCCTTCGTGTTGGGGTTAAGCGGCTTCCTGGCTTATATCGGCCGTAAGAATCTTGTTTCATTATCAGACAGTTACAGCGAAAACCTTGCGTCGCAACAGAAGATCGCACGACGCCTGGAACGGCAAGCCTGGTTGCGCAATGGCCAGACCGAACTGGCTGAACAGGTCCTCGGCCAACTCACCGTGAACATGCTTGGCCGCAATATCCTGCAATTCTTTGCCCAGTACATGGGCTCGGCCGTGGGCGCGTTGTACGTGCGCGAAGAACACGGCGGCCTCAAGCGCGTGGCCACTTACGGTTTCTCCCGCGAGCAAGAGCAACGGGAGCAGGCCATCTACAGCGATGAAGGCATCGTCGGGCAGGCTGCCCATCTGGATCGCCTGATTCGCCTGGACGACGTGCCGGTGGATTATTTCAAAGTCAGCTCCGGCCTGGGCGAGGGCGCTACCCGCAGCGTGCTGGTGGTGCCGACCAACAATGACGAGCGGGTCAACGGGGTAGTTGAGCTGGGTTTCCTGCGCCCATTGGAAGAGCGTGACGAAGAGCTGCTGGAGCTGATCTCCAGCAATATCGGCACCTCCATCGAGACCGCTCGGTATCGTCAACGCCTGCAGGAAGTGCTGGCCGAGACCCAGCAGCTCAATGAAGAGCTGCAAGTGCAGCAGGAAGAGCTCAAGACCGCCAACGAAGAACTGGAAGAGCAGTCGCGCATCCTCAAGGAGTCCCAGGCCCACCTGGAAACCCAACAGGCCGAGCTGGAGCAGACCAACGAGCAACTGGCCGAGCAAACCGAAACCCTCGCCGAACAACGCGACGCCATGGACCGCAAGAATATCGAGCTCAACCAAGCCCAACTCGCACTGGAAGATCGCGCCGAAGAGCTGCAGCGCTCCAGCAAGTACAAATCTGAATTCCTCGCCAATATGTCCCACGAGCTGCGCACACCGCTGAACAGCTCGCTTATCCTGGCCAAGTTGCTGGCCGAGAACCCCCAGGAAAACCTCAGTGCTGAGCAGGTCAAATTTGCCGAGTCGATCTATTCCGCCGGCAATGACTTGCTCAACCTGATCAACGACATCCTGGACATCTCCAAGGTCGAAGCCGGCAAGCTGGAAGTGCGCCCGGAAACCTCCAGCGTGGCGCGCCTTGTAGACGGCCTGCGCGGGATGTTCGAGCCGCTGGCGGCTGATCGTAAACTGGGTTTCCAGGTGGACGTGCAGGAAGGTACGCCGACCCTGCTGTTTACCGACCGCCAGCGCCTGGAGCAGATTCTGAAAAACCTGCTGTCCAACGCGCTCAAGTTTACCGAGCAAGGCGAGGTCAGCCTGTCGGTGTCCCGGGCACCAGGGGAGGGCATTGCTTTCACGGTGCGCGATTCCGGCATCGGTATCGCCCCGGACCACCAGGAAAGCATTTTCGAAGCCTTCCGGCAGGCCGACGGCACCACCAACCGTCGTTATGGAGGCACCGGCCTCGGGCTGTCAATTTCCCGCGACCTGGCCACCCTGTTGGGCGGTTACATCAGTGTGACCAGCGAGCCAGGCAAGGGCAGTGTCTTTACGCTGGTAGTGCCAGAGCAGTATGTAGAGCGCGAAGCAGACGCGGCACCGATCGAACAACCACGCCAAGCAGTAGTGGTGCCTGCGCCAGTGCCGGTCAAGGTGTCACCGCTGCCGGTGGCCGATGCCAAGCAGATCCCGCGTTTCGCCGACGATCGCGACAAGGCCCCCTTCACCGCGCGCTGCATCCTCGTGGTGGAAGACGAGCCGAACTTCGCCCGCATCCTGTTCGACCTGGCCCACGAGCTTGGTTATAACTGCCTGGTGGCCCATGGCGCAGACGAAGGCTACAGCCTGGCCGAAGCGTACATCCCTGACGCGATCCTGCTGGATATGCGCCTGCCGGACCATTCCGGGCTGACCGTGCTGCAACGCCTTAAAGAACACGCCAACACCCGCCATATCCCGGTGCATGTAATTTCCGTGGAAGACCGCGTCGAGGCGGCCATGCACATGGGCGCCATCGGTTATGCCGTCAAACCCACCACCCGCGAAGAGCTCAAGGACGTCTTTGCCCGCCTGGAAGCCAAGCTGACCCAGAAGGTCAAACGCGTACTGCTGGTGGAAGACGATGACCTGCAGCGCGACAGCATTGCCCGCCTGATCGGCGACGATGACATCGAGATCACCGCCGTTGGCTTCGCCCAGGAGGCCCTCGACCTGCTGCGCAACCATGTCTACGACTGTATGATCATCGATCTCAAGCTGCCCGACATGCTCGGTAACGAGCTGCTCAAGCGCATGGCCACTGAGGATATCTGCTCGTTCCCGCCGGTGATCGTCTACACCGGGCGCAACCTGACCCGCGATGAAGAGGCCGAACTGCGCAAGTATTCGCGCTCGATCATCATCAAGGGGGCGCGCTCGCCGGAACGCCTGCTGGATGAGGTCACACTCTTTCTGCACAAAGTCGAGTCCCAGCTGTCCCATGATCGCCAAAAGATGCTCAAGACTGCGCGCAGCCGCGACAAGGTCTTCGAGGGGCGCAAGGTCCTCTTGGTGGACGACGATGTGCGCAACATCTTCGCCCTGACCAGCGCCCTGGAGCACAAGGGCGCCGTGGTGGTCATTGGGCGCAATGGCCGTGAAGCCATCGACAAACTCAACGAAGTCGAGGATATCGATCTGGTGTTGATGGACGTGATGATGCCGGAAATGGACGGTTACGAGGCTACCGCCTTAATCCGCCAGGACCCACGCTGGAAGAAGTTGCCAATCATCGCAGTGACGGCCAAGGCGATGAAGGACGATCAGGAACGCTGCCTGGCCGCCGGCTCCAACGATTACCTGGCCAAGCCGATTGACCTGGACCGCCTGTTTTCTTTGATTCGCGTGTGGCTACCGAAGATGGAACGCATTTAAGTGGAGCGACGTTTTTTGGAAACAAGCAGTGACATCGAGTTGCGCCTGTTGATTGAGGCGATTTACCTCAAGTACAGCTACGACTTTCGCGACTACTCCGGTGCGTCGGTCAAGCGCCGCGTGGCCCACGCGTTGCGCCAGTTCGACTGTGCGACCATTTCCGCCTTGCAGGAGCGTGTGCTGCACGATCCGGCGGCGTTCATGCAGTTGCTGCAATTTCTGACGATCCCGGTGAGCGAGATGTTTCGCGACCCGTCGCACTTCCTGGCGATCCGCCAGGAAGTGGTGCCGTTGCTCAAGACCTACCCGTCGATCAAGATCTGGATCGCCGGCTGCAGCACGGGCGAGGAGGTGTACTCCATGGCCATCCTGCTGCGTGAAGAGGGTTTGCTGGAGCGTACGATCATCTACGCCACGGATATCAACCCGGCGTCGCTGGATAAGGCCAAGCAAGGCATTTTCTCCCTGGAAAACGTGCGGGCCTACACGGCCAACTATCAGCAGGCGGGCGGGCAACGTTCATTTGCCGACTACTACACGGCAGCCTACGATTACGCGATCTTCGATAAGACGTTGCGCGAGAATGTCACGTTCGCCGACCACAGCCTGGCGACTGACAGTGTATTCTCAGAAACTCAATTAATTTCGTGTCGTAACGTGTTAATTTACTTCAATAAAAAGTTGCAAGATCGCGCGTTTGGATTGTTCCATGAGTCGCTGTGCCATCGCGGCTTTCTGGTGCTGGGCAGTAAGGAAACCCTGGATTTCTCCGCGTATGGCAAGCAGTTCGAGCCTCTGGTCAAACAGGAACGGATCTACCGAAAACTATGAATCAAGCGGCTGCGAGCCCGGCATCGGTCCGGGGCATAGAGGCTATCGTCATCGGTGCGTCTGCCGGTGGCGTGGAAGCCTTGCTGACGGTCTTCAGCGAATTGCCAGCGGATTTCGGCTTGCCGATCATCACCGTGCTGCACTTGCCGGATGAACGCCGCAGCCAATTGGCCGAGGTGTTCGACCGGCGTGTTGCCATGCGAGTGGTGGAGGCCCGTGACAAGGAAATGCTCGAGCCCGGCACCCTGTACTTCGCCGGGTCCGGCTACCACCTGTCGGTGGAGCAGGATCGCAGCCTGTCCCTGAGCCAGGAAGACCGTGTGCACCACTCGCGACCGGCGATTGATTTCCTGTTTGAATCGGCCGCCGATGCCTACGGCAAAGGCTTGATGGCTATCCTGTTGACCGGCGCCAACCATGACGGCGCCCGGGGCCTGGCCCATGTCAAGCAGCAAGGTGGCACGACTGTGGTGCAAGAACCCACTGAAGCTCGCATTGCTGTCATGCCCCGTGCAGCGCTGGCGCTGCACACACCCGACCACATTCTAACGTTGAGCCGGATTGGCTCACTGCTGGCTTCCCTGGAATATTCCCCATGTTAAGTACTGTCGAGGCCAAACTGCTGATCGTCGACGATCTGCCGGAAAACCTGCTGGCCCTCGAAGCGCTGATCAAGCGCGAGGACCGGCAGGTGTTCAAGGCGTTGAGCGCTGACGAGGCCTTGTCCCTGTTGCTGGAGCACGAGTTCGCCCTGGCGATTCTCGATGTGCAGATGCCCGGCATGAATGGTTTCGAGCTGGCCGAATTGATGCGCGGCACCGAAAAGACCAAGAACATCCCGATTGTGTTTGTCAGTGCTGCCGGCCGTGAGCTCAATTACGCCTTCAAGGGCTACGAAAGCGGCGCCGTGGACTTCCTGCACAAGCCGCTGGATATCCATGCGGTCAAGAGCAAGGTCAATGTGTTCGTTGACCTGTACCGCCAAAGCAAAGCAGTGAAACTTCAGGTAGAAGCGCTTGAGCGCAGCCGTCGCGAGCAAGAACTGTTGCTGTCGCGCCTGCAGGCCACACAGGCCGAGCTAGAGCAGGCGGTCCGTATGCGTGACGACTTCATGTCAATCGTCGCCCACGAAGTGCGCACGCCTCTCAATGGCCTGATCCTCGAGACCCAACTGCGCAAGATGCACCTTGCCCGGGATAACGCCGCCGCATTCACCCTGGACAAGATGCACGCCATGGTCGACCGCGACGAGCGCCAGATCCAGAGCCTGATTCGCCTGATTGAAGACATGCTCGATGTGTCGCGCATCCGTACCGGCAAGTTGTCGATACGCCCGGCGCGTTTCGACCTGGCGCAGCGTGTGAGCAACCTGGTAGAGAGCTTCGGCCCCCAAGTGGCGGCGGCGGGCTCTTCCATGGAACTGATCGTCGACGGCCCCGTGGAAGGCAACTGGGACGAGTTCCGCATCGAGCAGGTGGTCACCAATCTGCTGACCAACGCTTTGCGCTATGGGGCCAAGAGCCCGGTGGAGGTGCGCGTGTACAGCGAACACGGCGAAGCTCGCGTGGAAGTGCGTGATCACGGGATCGGTATCAGTGAAGACAACCAGAAGCGGATTTTCCAGCAGTTCGAGCGTGTGTCTGCCAGCCAAGTCGCCGCGGGCCTCGGCCTTGGGCTGTTCATTTCCGAGCAGATCGTTGCAGCCCATGGCGGCACTATCGAGGTCGAGAGCCAGATAGGCGAGGGTGCCTTGTTTCGGGTGTGTTTGCCCCTTGAGGCATTGGCATGAAATCAATCGTCACCTTGACGCAACCTCTGCGTGACCCCATGGTCGTAATTGCAGCAATTGACCGGACAAAGGCTTCCCATGAGTGAAGATGCGCAAGATGTCGTTCTGATCGTAGAGGACGACGAATCCATTATGTTTGTGCTGGGCGAGTACCTGGCCGGCCTCGGCTATCGGGTATTGAAGGCCATCGATGGGGAGCAGGCCTTCGAAATCCTGGCAACCAAGCCGCACCTGGACCTTATGGTGACCGACTACCGCCTGCCTGGTGGGATTTCCGGGGTGCAGATCGCCGAACCCGCGATGAAGCTGCGACCCGAGCTGAAAGTGATCTTCATCAGCGGTTACCCACAGGAAATTCTCGACTGCAACAGCCCCATCACACGCAACGCGCCGATCCTGGCCAAGCCGTTCGACCTGGATACGCTGCAAGCGCATATCCAGCGGTTGTTGGCTTAAGGGCACGGCGCGCGCCGCGCATTTCAGTGGTTAATGGGATAGTTTCTGCACGTTCGCATTGAGCACACTGGCGGGTGTAAACGCGAATTGCCAGCCCTGCTTTCCATCGAACCCGTCGAGGAACGCTTGAAGGCCTTTACCGTTGGCTTTATCGAGGTGGTATACCGTCATACCGCCGCTGACCTGCGGTGGGTTGCCATGGCGGATCATTGCCACGTCCAAGTCCGGACTATTGGTATTGAACAGAAATAATTCATTGTGTTTGGTCTTCTGAACATAAACCGTGTGGCCGAAATCCCCACCGTCATTGGCATGCTTGAAGTTGATAAGCCCGGACTCCTTGATGTCGGCGGCGTTGAAAGTGGTTTTCAAGTTGTCGGGCTTGATGCCCATGATGTCCAGGTAACTTGGCGAATAATTGGTGGCCGCCAAGGTATCCATCCTAGCCAGAACAGCGTCATACACCTTGGTTGAGAGTGTTCTCTCGGCTTGCCCTACGCGCAGGGCCGCCCTGTAACAGATCAAACCCTTGTTGGCCGGATGGGTATGAAGTACCTCCCAGTTCTTTTTCAACTCAAGGTGGGAGAGGCTACGGGGCACTCCGGAGGGGATAATCGGGTCTTCATACAGCGTTTTGAAGTCTGCTGAGAACACACTGTTCCTGGCCTGCCAGGCATCGTCATGATCGAAGACCTTGAACTCCAGCTTATTGGCGTCTGTGCTGTGCGTTTTATAGTGCGGCCCCAGTTTTTTGTCATGAAAAACCTTTTTCAAGCCCGCTTCCATTGCGTCTGCGCTGGGAAAGGTGGCGACGCCGAGATTCGGGTCATAAAAGTAAAAGCTCTTTTGCCCGTTTTCGATTCGGACGCCGGCCGCCATTGCATGGTTGGGCGAGTCAATCATGAGGGATTTTGATGCGGTAGCCGCGTCCAATTCCTTGACCATGTTTTGATAGGACACCTGTCGAATGGGCATGCCCGCATGGAAAGACGTTTCACCGCCGACCTGAACCTGAAGCTTGCGTAACCTCTCGATAAATCTGCGAGAAGCCGGATCAGCCGGGAAGGCAGCAGCGGTATACAGGTTTTTGATCAGCGTTTTTTCCTTGCCGTACGCCATGGCGGTTGCCATGGCGCGCGAAAGGGCGGCGCACTGCCCGTCTGACAATTGCGCGGTCTGACTGAAATACACCACTTGAGGCACAGGCACGACGTTACCGAATCGGGGCTCTACGCTGTTTATAAAACGCGTGGAGCTGCTCTTGCCGACCCCGTAGGTGATGTCATCGTAGCGTCGGACGAGAACCCCTATCTGTTCCGCTGTCATGCCCTGTTTAGTGGCCAGACGCATAATGTCTTCAATGGATGAGGTGCTGGAGAGTTTCTCAACGATCTTCGGGTCACCCAACGTGTAGCCATTATCAAACCTGGTTTTTTCTGGGCCGCTGCGATGTTCACCGACAACGCGCTTCCATTTCTTGACCATGGCCTCATCAATGCGCTTGGTGGGGTCTGATGCTCTGGACCACGCTCCGAAATGATCCACCTCGATGCGTGCAGCCGGTAAAAAGTCTTTCAGTGGCGGACCATAAGCCTGTTGTGTAAAGGGGTTATAGGCGTACCACTTGTCTTGCTTTAGAGCCGCAGGCCCCTCCAAGAAGTCGTTGTCGAACTTGAATGTGCCGTAAGACGAAGCGTCGACGTTTTTACCGGCCTTGAGCAGTTCGTAACTGTCAGTGCTGCCGGCCAAGAGTTTGTAACCGCCGACAGCGCCTTTTTGCAGGCCTTTGAGGGGTAGGGCCACCAGATTTGCGAAGGCGTCGAGGGGGTTGAGCGTAGACATCGCTGTGCGCCCGAATACTTTCGTAAGCCTGCCCAGCGTATTCAGGGATGACACCCCCGCTTGCACGCCCTTGGCGGCTTTGGCGGCAGCGCCCAGACCGACCATGAAACCGAAGGCATCAAATGCCAAGTCGACGATTCCCGCACCGATGTCCCCGGCCTGGAAGCTTTTGATCGCTGGATACACCGGAAGAAAGTTCACGAGGAACGCGCTGGCATGCTTGTACCAAGGCAGACGCGTATCGAAGGTAGTCTGGCCCCTGGCTTGATCTTCGAATGAGCGTATATCCGCGTGGCTCATCAGGGCGTCGGCAATATAGGCGGTGCGGTCACTGTTGAAACTGTTGGGGATACCGTCGGAGGCGGTTTCATCCCTGACCGTCGCCGCGTGGTTTCCCTTTGGCAGCACCTTGGGGTACTCAGAACGTGAAAGGCCCGCTCGGTATTCCTCCACCAATGCTCCCGGAACCACGTTTTTCAAATCATCGCGCTCACTGAGCGTATTTTTCTCCAGGTTGATTTCATATACGGTAACAACGCCCTGGCGTTCGGTTCGGATCAGCAGGCCGGTCCGGTTGGTCAACGGGCGTCTTTTGGTTCCTCCGTAATTGTCAGTGCTCACCTCCACCTGTTTGAAGGTTTCAAGCGTGCCTTGCTCAATATTCTTACGCGCTTCGAGGGGCAGGGTAGCGATCAGGTGCTTCACCTGTGCGCCCATTGCCTTCTCCATCTGCGCGGCATAAACCGCAAACGCTTTGGCGAATACCACATTGATATCGGGCAGGTCCTTTACAGCGTTCAGGCGGTTAATGGGCACGCTGGGGTCGTTGGACGTCCAGCCCCGGCCAAGTGCCCCGGTGAATCCCCCGTTCATGTAAATATCCACGACCGAATGCGGGCCTACGTCATCTCGGCCCTTAGTCACCGCCTCAAGGCTCTGCTTTTCAAAGTCGATGCCTTCACCCAGTGCCTTTTTCACGGCCCCGAGCGCCAATGCGCGACGCGTTGGCATTTCACGGGAGAACGCCTGAGACCCGGCGCTCAACTCTTCAAGTTGTGCGTTGTAGGCCTTGCGTACGCTGTCCACCTGGAGCGCGGTGTACTCATCCTTGGCGTTGACGGCGATGACGCCATTGGCGACGCCCCAATCCATGAGCGCAGCCTGTTGCGCTGAGGCCGCGACCACTCGATCTTCAACGGTAATGGGTGCCCGTTCCGCAAGATTGATCACTTGCGCATACGTCATAAGCGCAGTCGACCCCGGTGCCTTGGCTTCCAGGCGTGCCACTGCGACCTCAAGGCTGACCCAGGAGTGGGAGCCGCAGGTGACGCCGGCGGGAATGTCCTTCACCAGGTAAGCCGGCGCCCGGCGTGATAACAACAAGTAAGCGGCCACAGGAGCCAGTTCCGCAGTGGCTTTTTGCTTGCCTTCCAGATGAGCGGACAGCGCCGTCACAACCGTTGAAGGATGTTTGCCGACGTGCTCGGAATGCGCCAGGTCGAAACCGGCAACCTTATTACGACTGGGGGCGCCAGAGCGGTCCAGCAAGGTTTCCTGATCCAGGGACAATTGCAGTGCCGTCAACAGCCAATCGGCAACACTGGTTTCGCTCGAGAGGCCTGCGAATTTGGCTTCAAGTGACGTGCCCACCCGCTGCCCTTCAGCCGAGTTGATGATGCTCTCGATAACCCTGCGGGGCTGGGCCAGCGTCGATTGATCCAGGGCCAACTTGCTGGTCAATTGCCTGAATAGGCCGTATTTGGCGCCTGGCAGCATCGCAAGCGGTTGGTAACTGCTCAGCTGATCTTGATGGCTCGGTGGTAGCGGCCAGGACAGTGCGCCGCCAAGATTGCCATGCGGCGGCGACAGGGAGGTGGCGGCAGTGGTGCTGGTGGCGAGGTTGCGCAACTCAGCGAGGTTGGTGGGCATCATCCAACCATTGTCCTCAATAAAGCGCTTGAGGCTGATAGTGCTGCCAGTCTCCAAGCCCTGCTCGCGAGGGTAGGACGAGTGTGGATCGATAGGCAGGGTGATGACACCCAGGATCGTTTCCAGATCATTTTTGACCCTGGCCGCGAGTTGATCTGGCGTCATGTAACCCACAGAACCGGTCGGTAATTGGGCCTTCTCCTGAGCGTCCAGATGTAAGGGGGAAAATGCAGCCAACACTCGATTAATGATCTGGTTGTTAAATGTGTGTCGGTTATTGATATCCCCCCTCTCTCGCTTTTGGTGTTCGAGCGCATCTTCGTGATTCAAGTGCGCGCTACCTTCGAAAACTTTCAGCTGCTCCAACTGCACAGCACGGTCGTTTGCAGCGTCAACGGTTGTTGGCAGGGCTTCGCCATAAAACGCCGCCGCCTCCTTCACCTGCGCCATGTCGCCCCTGGGGGCGAATATGTAGGTTTGACCGTTCGCCAGAACAGTAGCTGCCTGCATGATAAGCGGCCAAGACAGGGGCAATGCGTGGCTCCTGTCCCCGACGAAACTGCCGAAATACTTGGACGTCACCGACTGGCTCCGGGCACCAGCAAGAGGCTTGACCCTGAGCACTGCAAACCCCGGGGTATTGCCTTGCGGCGGGAACAATGAGATGGGTTTTGAAAGGTCGATCCGATTCTTCTGCGCCCATTCCTTGAGGTCCGGGGACTGGAGGAGGGCGCTTAGCTGTTGGCGCCATTGCCCGAACGTCGAATCAGGCGGAATCGGCCCAATCGGCTGATCGCCGATAGACCGGGGCTTATCACTGTGAGTGCGCAAGCTATTGGCATACAGCTCGGCCAGTTGATGGTCACCATCAACGCTTGGCGGCTGCACAGAAGCGTCGGTTTGCAGAGCCGACAGCGACATGCGCGGTGCTTGGATAAGCGGGGGGGCAAGTGGGACAAAATGGGCAAGCGACGGCGTGGAGAGGTGTGCAGACAGGGTCATCAGTGCGTTCTCAGTCGGGACTGTCGAATAGGTTCGCAGCGTCGTTCTGCGAGGGTTTCCTACCTGTTTGTGTACCGAAGGAACTAAATGATTCCACGACTACCCTGCCGACCAATTACCAAGTAATGCAGGACGGGTGACAGTTGCTTGTCAGTGGTCCGTCATCTCGACTGACTGCTTGATCATCTCCCGGACCTTCGCCGTCAACAGATCAAAGGTGAACGGCTTGGTGATCAACTGCATCCCGGGATCAAGGAAACCGCCACGCACCGCCGCATGCTCGGCGTAACCGGTGATGAACAGCACCTTGAGATCCGGGCGGATCTGCCGGCCGATTTCCGCCAGTTGGCGGCCATTCATGCCGGGCAGGCCAACGTCGCTGATCATCAAGTCAATACGTTGCTCCGACTCGATGATCGGCACCGCCGTGTTGGCGTCACCCGCTTCGACATAGCCATAACCCAACTCTTTGAGTACCGTACTGACCAGCACGCGCACGGCGGGGTCGTCCTCGACAATCAGCACCGTTTCGCCCGCATTGGCGCAAGGCAGAAGCGCTGGGTCAGCCGCCACCTCGGCGACGACGTCACCGATGAACCGTGGCAGAAACAGACTGACCGTCGTGCCTTCGCCCACTTGGCTATGGATGATCACATGGCCACGCGACTGGCGGGCAAACCCGTAGATCATCGATAAACCCAGTCCCGTGCCCTGGCCGATGGGCTTGGTCGTGAAAAATGGGTCGAACACGCGGCCGATCACACTTTCCGAAATGCCACAGCCCGTGTCGCTGACGCGCAGTTCAACGTAGTCACCGGGCAGCAGGGTGCCGTAGGCGGCGGTGAATACACTATCGAGGTGGCGGTTAGTGGTCTCCACGGTCAGGCGGCCACCGTTGGGCATCGCGTCACGGGCATTGATCACCAGGTTGAGCAGGGCGTTTTCCAACTGATTGGGGTCGGCCTCGGCGGTCCACGGTTCGTGGGTGAATTGCATGTCCAGCGTGATACTTTCGTTGATGCTGCGTTTGAGCAACTCACCCATCGAGGTCACCAGTTGGTTGATCTCCACGGGCTTGGAGTCAAGTGATTGCCGGCGCGAAAACGCTAGCAGCCGATGGGTAAGGCTCGCTGCACGGTTAGCGGAGGTCACGCCTAGATCGATGAGGCTGTCCAGGTCGTCCAATTTGCCCCGGGAAATACGCCTTCGCAGCATTTCCAGGCTGCCGATGATCCCAGTCAACATGTTGTTGAAGTCGTGCGCGATACCGCCGGTGAGCTGGCCAACGGCTTCCATTTTCTGGGATTGGCGCAGGGCTTCCTCGTTGCTTCGCAGCTGCAGGGTGCGTTCTTCGACCTGCTGCTCCAGGGTTGCCAACGTACGTTGCAGGCGCAGTTCGCTCTCACTTAAGTCAACCAGGCGGTCGCGCGCCTCATACTGCCGGCGCCGGCTGCGCACGGCAGTAGTGACCAAGCTGATCAGTGTGGAGGGGTGAAACGGTCGTTCCAGAAAGGTCACGTTGCCAAGCAAATTGCTCAGGTGAGACGAGCCGCTTTGCTCCTTGCCGCCATGGTGAGTCATCAGCACGATGGGCAAATCGGACCAGGGCGGCTGGCGACGCAGGCATTCAAGCAACGCATTGAGGTCAACACCACGCAAGGCTTCGACGGCCACGATCAGCAGGCCGGCGCCTTGCTCCAGCGCCTCGCACAGTCGTGGCAAGTCGCTGGCAATCAGGCTGCCATACCCCGCTTCTTTAAGCATCATTGACGCGAGTACGCTATCACGTCCCATCGGCGCAAGAATGATTGCTCGCTCGGATACCGGTAACTGCGTACTCACTCTGACGGGTCCACGAGCAGCGGGGCTTCACTCCCCATATAAGTCGGCACCCCGCGCAATACGCCCTGGAACGACTCGAGTGGGGCACCAACGGCCACGCCGCCCGCACCGATGCGGTACTCACGGATGGTCGACTCGTGGGTACCGGTACGTTTCTTGATCACGGAAATAGCCCGTCGGACTTTGCCGAGTGCCTCGAAGTAACGCAACAGGATCACCGTGTCTGCCAGGTAAGTGAGGTCGACGGGCGCCTGCATGTCACCGACCAGGCCGTGCTGGGCAACGGTCATGAAGGTCGCGGCACCGCGCCGGTTGAGGTAAAGCAACAGTTCGTGCATGTGCAGGATCAGCGAGTTCTCTTCCGGCATGGCGGCCTGGAAACCGTTGACGCTGTCGATCACCACCGTCTTGATGCCGCGCTCGTCCACGCAGCGCCGCACGCGGTGAGAAAACTCACCCGGTGACAGCTCGGCGGCATCCACCTGCTCAATGAAAAGATTGCCGGTTGCCTGCAGTGCCGGAAGATCGATGTTCAACTGCCGCATGCGTTCGAACAGCAGGCTGAGTTCTTCATCGAAAATAAACAGCGCGGCTTTCTCTCCACGCGACACGGCGGCAGCAGCGAACAGGATCGAAATCAGCGACTTGCCAGTACCGGCTGGGCCCAGGATCAACGTGCTGGAGCCGGTCTCGATGCCGCCACCCAGCAATGCATCCAATTCGCCAATGCCGCTGGTGAGTGTTTGACGGACATAGCCGGCGCGATGTTCGGCGGCCACCAGTCGCGGGAATACGTGGATGCCATCGCCGGCAATGGTGAAGTCATGAAAGCCACCGCGGTATTTTTGCCCACGGTATTTAACCACGCGCACGCGACGCCGCTCGGCACCGTAGACGGGGGTCAGCTCTTCCAGGCGGATAACGCCATGGGCAACGCTGTGTACGGTTTTATCCAGCGCTTCGGTGGTCAAGTCATCCAGCAACAGGACCGTGGCGTTATAGCGCACAAAGTAGTGCTTGATCGCCAGGATCTGCCGGCGATAGCGCAGCGAACTCTGCGCCAGCAAGCGGATCTCCGACAAACTGTCGATCACCACGCGGGTCGGCTTGACCCGTTCCACCACTTCGAAGATCTGCCGGGTCGCTTCGCCCAATTCCAGGTCGGACGAATACAACAGACTTTGTTGGTGATCAGTGTTGAGAATGCTTTCGGGCGGCGTCAGCTCGAATATGTGGATGTTGTCATCGAGGTCCCACCCATGGGACTTGGCACCCTGGCGTAACTCGCGCTCGGTTTCCGAGAGTGTGATGTACAAGGATCGCTCGCCGCATTTGGCGCCGTCCTGAAGAAAATGGAGGGCGACGGTGGTTTTGCCGGTCCCAGGCTCACCCTCGAGCAGGAACAAATGGCTGCGAGACAAGCCGCCGGCAAGAATGTCGTCGAGACCGACGATACCGGTGGCTGCTTTGTCACTTGATAGCGCATTGGATGTAGACAAGAAGTGCCCTCAGGTCACATACGAGTAGAGGTGCGCGGTCGTTCGAACGCGCCATATTCTCTTGACCGTTGTGTATTCCGGGGGTTCAACCGTTTCAGGAGGTTTGTGCGGTGCGTCAGCTTTCAGAACACTTTGCCGACGCGCTATAGACCCTGTTGCAGTGCCGGATCGTCGGGATTCTGCTGTTCCAGTTGCGCGAGCAGCACTTGTACGTTCTGGAGCTGGCCGCTTTCCTTCCAATAGTTGACCAGCAAAACCCGGGCTTTGCGATTGGCGGGGTGGCGTTGAATGATCTCTTCCAGTTGTCGCTGGGCGGCTTCCAGTTCCTGCTGGGCGTGCAGGGTAGTGGCGAGGTCGTAGCGGTAATCCTGATTGCCCGGTTCCAATTCCACCGCTTTGGACAGACCCAGCAGGGCATAGGTGCGCTCGCCATGGTGCAGCAGCCACATCCCCAGCGCGTGTTGCAGATACGCTGATTCCGGGTGCGCCGTCAATTGGCGCGCCAGTAACTGCCGGGACTCGTCGGTCTTGCCCTGTTTGTCCAGCAGCTCGATCTGCGCCACCACGGCTTGCAGGTTGTCTGGCTGCAGTCGCATCGCCTGTGCCAGCGCATTTTGGGCTTGCGGCAACAGTGCGCTGTGTATGTACAGGCGCGCCAGTTGAATCCAGCCTTCGGCCGTTTCGGGTTGGGCCTTGAGCGCTTTCACAAACTCATCCAGCACCTGCTGCAAAGGCCCGAAGTACAGGCCCAGGGTGTCGGGGGACAGACCCAGCAGGGCGTTGGCGGCGGTGAATCGTACAGCTTGTTCGGGATCATCCAGTACCGGGCCGAGTAACAGCGTGCGCTGGCCGGTGGGCACCAGGCCGACAATGCTATGGATGGCCGCCTCGCGGACCAGCGCCGATTCGCTGCTCAGGTCTTTGTCTGCAAGCTTCAAGGCATGAGGGCTAGGGTAATTGGGCAGTTCGGCGTGCAACGCCGCGCGGCGCTCGGGCGACAGGTCCGTCCGGCCGAGTTGCTGATACAGCACACGGGCGGCTCCTGGCTCACCGTTGCGCGCCTGTTTCAGGGCTATGGAGTAACCATGGGCAATCGCAGCCGGTACGGCCACCGGGGTGGGACGGGAGAAATACCAGATCAGCACAATCGACAATAGGGCGCACAGGCCGATGATGAAGTAACGGCGAGACTTTGACATGCAGGCGTCCGAAAGCAAGGCAGGAATGCAAAGCCGTCAGCTTCGGTCAGAGCATGGCGGGTGTCAAACCCGGGAGAAACTTGCGCCCCATCGCATGTTGATCGGCGGGGGCGATGACTGGCCAAAACAGTCAGGTAGCTTGAAGGTTTTGACCATTGCCGCAGTGGCGCTCCAGAGCGACTATTCCGACAATTCGGACCGTTCAAGGAAACAATAATGCAGATTGAAAACAAAATCTTCCTGGTCAGCGGCGGCGCTTCCGGCCTCGGTGCGGCTACCGCTGAGATGCTCATTGCCGCCGGTGCCAAAGTGATGCTGGTGGACCTCAACGCCGACGCGGTGGCGGCCAAGGCCCAGCAGCTCGGCTCGAACGCCCGCAGTGCAGTGGCGGATATCAGCCAGGAAGCGGCTGCCGAAGCCGCCGTGCAGGCCACGGTTGCAGCGTTTGGCGGTTTGCATGGGCTGGTGAACTGCGCCGGTGTGGTGCGTGGCGAAAAAATCCTCGGCAAAAACGGCCCCCATGGGCTGGCAAGTTTTGCCCAAGTGATCAACGTCAACCTGATCGGCAGCTTCAACCTGCTGCGCCTGGCGGCTGCGGCCATTGCTGAAACCGAGGCGAATGCCGATGGCGAGCGCGGTGTGATCATCAATACCGCTTCCGTGGCCGCATTCGACGGGCAGATCGGCCAGGCAGCCTACGCCGCCTCCAAAGGCGCTATTGCCAGCCTGACGTTGCCTGCCGCACGTGAGCTGGCGCGCTTTGGCATTCGCGTGATGACCATCGCCCCCGGCATTTTCGAAACACCGATGATGGCCGGCATGACGCCCGAAGTGCGCGACTCCCTGGCCGCCGGCGTGCCGTTTCCGCCACGCCTGGGCAAACCCGCCGAATACGCTTCGCTGGTGCGCCACATCATTGAAAACAGCATGCTCAATGGCGAGGTGATCCGTCTCGACGGCGCCTTGCGCATGGCTGCCAAGTAAGGAGTATTCCCCATGACTGATCCCATTGTTATTGTCAGCGCCGTGCGCACGCCCATGGGCGGGTTCCAGGGCGACCTCAAGGGCCTGACCGCGCCGCAGCTGGGTTCCGCCGCGATTCGTGCCGCCGTTGAGCGTGCCGGTATCGCCAGCGACGCCGTGGATGAAGTGTTGTTTGGCTGCGTGCTGCCCGCAGGCCTCGGCCAGGCGCCCGCACGCCAGGCCGCATTGGGTGCCGGGCTGGACAAGGGCACCCGTTGCACCACCCTCAACAAGATGTGCGGCTCGGGCATGGAAGCGACGATCCTGGCCCATGATTCGCTGCTGGCCGGCAGCGTCGACGTGGTGATTGCCGGCGGCATGGAAAGCATGTCCAACGCGCCGTACCTGCTGGACCGTGCGCGTAGCGGCTACCGCATGGGACACGGTCGTGTACTTGACCATATGTTCCTCGACGGCCTCGAGGACGCCTACGACAAGGGGTGCCTGATGGGCTCCTTCGCCGAAGATTGCGCCCTGCATAACGGTTTCACCCGGGAGGCCCAGGACGCGTTCGCCATTGCCTCGCTGACACGTGCGCAAGAGGCAATCACCCATGGCAGCTTTGCTGCGGAGATCGTCCCGGTGCAAGTCACCGTGGGCAAAGAGCAGAAAACCATCCTGCATGACGAACAGCCGCCCAAGGCCAAACTGGACAAGATCAGTAGCCTCAAACCGGCGTTCCGCGAAGGAGGCACCGTCACGGCGGCCAACTCCAGCTCGATTTCCGATGGCGCGGCGGCGCTGCTGCTGATGCGCCAGTCCGACGCTGAGAAACGCGGCCTGAAGCCACTGGCAGTGATCCATGGGCATGCGGCATTTGCCGATGAGCCGGGGCTGTTTCCGGTGGCACCGGTGGGGGCGATTCGCAAGCTAATGACCAAGACCGGCTGGAGCCTGGATGACGTCGACCTGTTCGAGATCAACGAAGCTTTTGCCGTGGTCAGCCTGGTGACCATGAGCAAACTGGAAATCCCCCACGCCAAGGTCAACATCCACGGGGGCGCGTGCGCCCTGGGCCATCCGATCGGCGCCTCAGGGGCGCGGATTTTAGTGACGCTGCTCTCGGCACTGCGCCAGAACGGCCTCAAGCGCGGCGTCGCCGCCATTTGCATCGGCGGTGGTGAAGCCACAGCCATGGCCGTCGAATGCTTGTACTAAGGACTTATCATCATGCTGGCGAATGAAGAACAACGACAGATCAGCGACGCGGCCCGGCAATTTGCCCAGGAACGTCTGAAACCCTTTGCTGCCGAATGGGACCGCGAGCACCGTTTTCCCAAAGAGGCCATCAGTGAAATGGCCGAACTCGGCTTTTTCGGCATGCTGGTGCCGGAGCAGTGGGGCGGATGCGACACCGGTTACCTGGCTTACGCCATGGCGCTGGAAGAAATCGCCGCAGGCGACGGTGCCTGCTCGACCATCATGAGCGTGCACAACTCAGTCGGTTGCGTACCGATCCTCAAATTCGGCAACGAGGAGCAGAAAGAGCGATTCCTCAAACCCCTCGCCAGCGGCGCGATGCTCGGTGCCTTTGCGCTGACCGAACCCCAGGCCGGTTCCGATGCCAGCAGCCTGAAAACCCGCGCGCGCCTGGACGGCGACCATTACGTGCTGAACGGCTGCAAACAATTCATCACGTCTGGGCAGAACGCCGGTGTAGTGATTGTATTTGCCGTGACCGACCCAACTGCCGGCAAGCGCGGGATCAGCGCGTTTATCGTGCCGACCGACTCGCCGGGCTACAGTGTGGCGCGGGTCGAAGACAAGCTCGGCCAGCATGCGTCTGACACCTGCCAGATCCTCTTTGAAAACCTGAAGGTGCCGGTCGCCAATCGGCTGGGTGAGGAGGGCGAAGGCTACAAGATTGCCCTCGCCAACCTCGAAGGTGGCCGCGTGGGTATCGCCTCGCAAGCGGTCGGCATGGCGCGCGCTGCCTTCGAAGCGGCCCGCGACTATGCCCGCGAGCGCGAAAGCTTCGGCAAACCGATCATCGAACATCAGGCCGTGGCCTTTCGCCTGGCCGACATGGCCACGCAAATCGCAGTTGCCCGGCAGATGGTGCATTACGCCGCCGCCCTGCGTGACAGCGGCAAGCCAGCGCTGGTGGAAGCCTCGATGGCCAAGCTGTTTGCCTCGGAAATGGCCGAAAAAGTCTGCTCGGCCGCCTTGCAAACCCTCGGCGGTTACGGTTACCTGAGCGACTTCCCCCTGGAGCGGATCTACCGCGATGTGCGGGTCTGCCAGATTTACGAAGGCACCAGCGATATCCAGCGCATGGTCATCTCACGCAATCTTTAAGGAGCCGATACATGAGTTACGAAACCATCTTGCTCGAAGTCCAGGGCCGCGTCGGGCTGATTACCCTCAATCGTCCGCAGGCCCTGAACGCCCTGAATGCGCAACTGGTCAGCGAATTGAACCAAGCGCTGGATGGCTTGGAAGCCAACCCCGAAATCGGCTGCATCGTGCTGACGGGCTCGAAAAAGGCCTTTGCCGCCGGCGCCGATATCAAGGAAATGGCCGAGCTGACCTACCCGCAGATCTATCTGGACGACCTGTTCAGCGACAGCGATCGCGTAGCCAACCGTCGTAAACCGATCATTGCCGCGGTCAACGGCTTCGCGTTGGGCGGCGGTTGCGAACTGGCGTTGATGTGCGACTTCATCCTGGCCGGTGATAACGCCAAGTTCGGCCAGCCGGAAATCAACCTCGGCGTACTGCCAGGCATGGGCGGCACGCAGCGCCTGACCCGCGCGGTGGGCAAGGCGAAGGCCATGGAAATGTGCCTGACCGGACGCTTTATCGATGCCGTGGAAGCGGAGCGCTGTGGAATTGTCGCGCGTATCGTGCCGGCCGATGAATTGCTGGAAGAAGCGCTGAAAGTCGCCACCCTGATTGCCGGCAAATCAGTGCCGATCAGCATGATGGTCAAGGAAAGCGTGAACCGTGCGTTTGAAGTGAGCCTGTCGGAAGGCGTGCGCTTTGAGCGCCGAGTGTTCCACGCAGCGTTTGCAACGCAGGATCAGAAGGAAGGCATGGCGGCGTTTGTGGCCAAGCGTGCGCCTGAGTTCAAAGATAAGTAACAGCTGCTAGCCTCAAGCTGCAAGCCTCAAGTAAAAACCAGCTTCCCTTTACTTGCCGCTTGCAGCTTTCAACTTGAGGCTGCTAAAGCATGTAATTCTTCAGCTCCCTGGCAATCACCATCCGCTGAATCTCGCTGGTCCCTTCGTAAATCTGCGTGATCCGCGCATCCCGGTAGTAACGCTCCACCGGGTAATCCTCCAAGTACCCATACCCGCCGTGAATCTGCATGGCTGACGAGCAGACTTTCTCCGCCATTTCCGAGGCAAACAGCTTGGCCTGGGAGGCTTCCGACAGGCATGGCTTGCCCGCGCTGCGCAGTCGAGCGGCGTGCAGGATCAGCAGGCGCGCTGCATTCAGCTGGGTTTGCATGTCCGCCAGCAAATTGGCCACGCTCTGGTGTTCGATGATTGCCTTGTCGAACTGCACCCGGTCACGGGCGTACGCCAGCGCCGCCTCAAACGCCGCACGGGCGATTCCCAATGCCTGGGCGGCGATGCCGATGCGCCCGCCTTCCAGGTTGGACAGGGCAATCGCCAGCCCCTTGCCACGCTCGCCGAGCAGGTTGGCCTCAGGCACCGTGCATTGGTTGAGGGTGACGGCGCAGGTGTCCGAAGCGCGGATACCCATCTTGTGCTCGGTGCGATCCACTACAAAGCCAGGCGTTGCCGTAGGCACCAGGAACGCTGAAATGCCTTTCTTGCCCAGCTCCGGGTCGGTCATGGCGAACACAATGGCCAGCTTGGCGCGCTTGCCGTTGCTGACGAACTGCTTGGCGCCATTGAGGACCCACTGGCCGTCACGCAGTTCGGCACGGGTGCGCAGGTTGTGGGCCTCAGAACCGGCCTGGGGTTCGGTCAGGCAGAAGCAGCCAATCGCTTGGCCGCTGGCCAGGTCCGCCAGCCAGGCTTGCTTCTGTGCATCTGTGCCGTAGTTGAGGATTGGCCCGCAACCCACTGAATTGTGGATACTCATCACTGCACCCGTGGCACCGTCTCCGGCGGAAATTTCTTCCACGGCGAGGGCGTAGGCGACGTAATCGACATACGTACCGCCCCATTCTTCCGGCACCACCATGCCCAGCAGGCCCAGTTCGCCCATCTTCGCCACCAGGGCGTCGTCGATCCAGCCGGCTTTCTCCCAGGCTTGCGCGTAGGGGGCGATTTCGCCGCGGGCAAAGTCGCGCGCCATGTCGCGGATCATCACTTGTTCTTCTGTGTATTCAATGTCTTGCATGGCTTAGTTCGCAACCTTCTTGAAGTGATGAAAGAAGCTTTCTACATGGCTGAGCGCAAGCCCATGCAGGGTTGGCGGGTTCCAGCGGGGGCTCTTGTCTTTGTCGATGATCAGGGCGCGAACACCTTCGATCAGGTCGCCGCGTTCGAACCATTGCCGGTCAAGGTGCAACTCCAGGGCAAAACATTGCTCCAGGGGCAGGCGGCGGCCGCGACGTAACATTTCCAAGGTGACGGCCATGGCCAGCGGCGAGCGGGTTTTCATCAGGTTGGCGGTGGTCAGCGCCCATTCGTGGCTATCGGCGACGGTGACTTCCTGAAGCTGCTCAACGATGCTCGGTACATCCGGCAGCGCGAAGAAGTGGTCGATGGCCGTGCGCAAAGCGGCCAGCGGTGCATCGGGCAAGTGCTGCACAGCCAGTTTGGCGAGCACGCCTTGCAGGTCTTTAAGCGGTGAGTCGTGCCATTGCAGACGATCAAGCTTCTGGTCCAGCTCGGCGAGCTTCGCGCTGTCGAGATACCAGTCTGCCAAACCGCAGTACAACGCATCGGCCGCGCGGATCTGCACCCCGGTGACGCCCAGGTATGTGCCCAGCTCGCCGGGGATACGCGAGAGGAAGTAACTGCCGCCCACGTCAGGGAAGTAACCGATTGCCACTTCCGGCATCGCCAGGCGACTGCGTTCGGTGACGACGCGCAAATCGGCGCCCTGCACCAGGCCCATGCCGCCGCCCAGGACAAACCCGTCCATCAGCGCCAGTACCGGTTTGCGGTAATGGTGAACGGCCAGGTCCAGCGCGTACTCCTCGACAAAAAAATCTTGGTGCAGGCTGTCGCCGTTCTTGAAACTGTCGTACAGGGAACGTATATCGCCGCCGGCACAAAAGGCCTTCTCGCCCGCGCCGCGCAGGACCACGGCGTGCACCTGCGGGTCATCGGCCCACGCCTGCAATTGGGACGCCAGGCGGCGCACCATGTCCAGGGTGATGGCATTCAAGCCGGCGGGGCGATTGAGGGTGAGGTGGCCGATATGGTTGCGAATCTCGGCGAGCACTACGTGCTGATGCGTATCTGCGTGGCTTGTCTCGGTTGAAACCTGAGCAGTCATCGATAACTCCCTGCTTTTATTGTTCTTTATCAAGATGTTCGCGAACGAAACATCCCTTGATCGTACCAGTGCAAATTTGCCCAGTACAACCTTCAATCATGCAGGTCGTTTTTGCATTTATGCAGCGAGTGGGCGATGGACTCAAGGCACCCGACTCGCCAGCACGTCACCAATACTGCGGCGCCTGGCGTGGGTTTCGGCTGCGTGGATCAGTTGTTCCAGCGCTATGGGCTCCACGTCATAAAATTGCTCCATTTCGGCCAGCGCGTGTTTTAAATCGGCGGCGGTGATGGCGGGGTCTCGATCAGCGTTAGGGTGGGGCAAGAGGGTGGCCGGTGATTCAGCGGCGCCTTTGGGATAGCGCGTGCGCGTGGCATTGTTATAAGCCAATGCGCAGGCCAACAAGGCGCCGGCACCGAGTAGCACGGCGCCTAACTCATACCAACCCAGCGCTGCGGACGCCGGGTCAGCCAATACCAGCGTCATGGCCAGGCCACCGGCCGGCGGGTGGAGGCAGCGCAGCCAGCACATCAGCACCACCGTGATGCCCGCCGCCAGGCAGGCGCCACCCAGGGAAGGGCCGAGAACTCGGGTCACCATCAGGGCGACGACACCCGCGCAGAGGTAGCTGCCGATGATCGACCAGGGCTGCGCCAATGCACCCGATGACACGGCGAACAGCAACACGGCCGAAGCGCCGAGCGGGCCAAGCAGGTGCAATGCGACCTCCATGCCAAACACTTGGGCGCATAACCAGACACTGAAGAGTGTGCCCACGGCCATACCGATGGCGGCACGGCTCCATTCGGTGGGGCGGGTGTTGATTGCAGCGGGGAGCCAGCGAGCGAGCATTGAAGAGGGTCCATAAACAGCGGGCAAAAAAAAGGCTTGTCTGGTTGCCCGGAAAAGCCCTTTGAGCGTTCCAACCGTTGGGGGAAGAAACCTCTGCAGTGTGCCGACCTTGAAGAAAGGGTGCCAATGCATATTAATGAAGCTTGAGTGCAATAATAATGAATTGTAACGGCATTAATTGGGCAGAGAGCAACAGACCTTACCGAGCACGCGATTGCAGGTTTCTTCGTCCAAAAAACGTCGGTGAAGGCTTTCCTGTAGCCCCGGCTCACTGGCCAACGGCCCTTTCAATGCCACCAAGGCATCGCGCAACCCCATCAGCCGGTCCAAAGGCAGCATGGACACGTAGCCGACATGCACTTCGGCACGGGTCAGGGCAGACTTATCAAGCGAAACATGATCTGGCACGGTGTTGTCCTCTCGTCCTTGTTATGACCCATGGCCTGTGGCGGTAAATAAATACCGCTCCCAGGCGAGTTTACAGTCGGGTTTTGGGCACAGGAAAGGGAAAAGGCACCAGCCATTACGTAAAGCTACGTAGGAGTTTTCTGCACCGGGAGCGCCGGCGCAGGGGTCAAGGTTGCGCGGTTTTCGCCAGGTGCAGTAGCACGTAAGGGTTGTGGTCGAATTCACCGGCCAGGGTTGGGGTGATGGAGCGAAAGCGCGGGTCCGTCAGGCCTTCGTAGTCCGCAGCGCTCATCACCAACCAGGCGGGCCCTTGGATCGGCTTCAAGTCGGCCGCTTGCTGGGTGAACAACGGCACTTGGTCGCAGTCGACGTTGACCATGTATTTGATGGCCTTGGCGTCCTTGCCCAAACCGTGCAAAACCACCGGCGCCCGTTGTTGCATCACCTGCTCATGGACCTGAAGGGTAAAGGTGCGGGTGTCGTAGACACTGCGTTCCAGCGGTTCGACCACCAGAATATAGGTGGCCCAGACCGCCAATACGCCTGTAAACGCTGGTCCGACCGGGCGCAGCCGCGTCTTGAACAACGCCAGCAGCGACAGAACCTGCAGCCCCCCAAGCACGCCGAGCACCCAGCCAATATGGCTCATTTGTTCCGGATAGCGCGGTCTCGCGAACAGCAACCCGGCAATCAAAAGCGTCGGTAACGCCGTCCAGATACCCAGCATCAACCCGCGCAGCCAGGCGAAGAGCCGCCCGTGCGCCACGTGGAAGGGATACGCCGCAATAATCGCCGCCATGGGCAACATCGGTAGCACATAACGCGCCTTTTTGGCCTGGGGAATCGACAGGCCGAGCATCACCAGAAGCCCTGCGGCCGCGCAGTACCACACCAACTGCAACGCCGGCCCCGGGGCACGCCGCCCGCTGATCAGCATCGCCAGCAGCACCAACAGTGCCATTGGGTACGCCATGGCATAGTTGCCCAGGGAACTGGTGAAGTAATACAACACGCCACTGGAGCCTTCGCGGCCATCCATGCGTCCAAGGAACTGCATGCGGATCACGTCCTGCATGAAGCCTTCGCCGCCACTCAGCTTGGCCATCAGCAACAACAGGCCAACACACGCCCCCAGTAACGCCAGCGCGAGTAGGCCGAAGCTGAACAGCTGGCGCCATTGCCGGTTGATCAGATAGTAGCTGCACAACACGCCAGTGGGGATGACCAGGCCAATCGGCCCGCGGACGGCAAAGCCGACAATCAGCAACAGGTACAGCCAGTGCAGGCGTTTTCCCGCACCGAAGTGGTCATGGGCATAACCCAGGTAGAACACCGCCAAGGCGATCGCGGCCAGCATCTGGTCGAGGGACACCGAGCGGGTTTCGCTGATAAACGTGCTGCTTAGCAAGAGTATTGCAATGCTCAGCAGACCCCAGCGCTGGGAGTAGGGCGCCGTCAGTCGATACACCAGGGTGACGATAAACGCCGAGGCAATCGCCGTGGGCAGCCAAGCGGTAAAGCTGGTGACCTGGCCCAATGGCAAGGACAGCAGCCACGTCAGCAGTGTCGAAGTGGCCAGGTAATCTGCATAGGGCTGCCCGTAAGTGGTGGGGAAAAAGCTAGGCCCATGGCGCAACATCTCCTGGGCGAACACCACGAAGCGTGAGTCGAAGCCAATAATCGCCTGGTGCCAGCTGCCGGCGATAAACAGCAACAACGCCAGCAACCCCAAAACGAGGGATTGGCGGCGGATCGTTGGATTTAACAAGGGCGGTTGAGCTTTGTTCACGTCTCAGGCTTCCACAACCTGTGGCAGCCACTGCTGCTGGGGAATCGGCAAGTTGCACGAGTCGCCGCGGCCAATCGGGTAGTACTGGAAGCCTTTACGCGCCAGACGTTCGCCGTCGTAAAGGTTGCGACCGTCAAAGATCACCGGGGTTTTCAGGCGTTGGTGGATCAGGTCGAAGTCCGGCGCCTTGAACTGTTGCCATTCGGTGCAGACGATCAGCGCATCAGCCCCGCCCAGGGTGGACTCCGGGGTGCCCATGAGCATCAGTCGTGGGTCATCGCCGTAAAGGCGCTGGGTTTCCTGCATGGCTTCCGGGTCGAACGCACGCACATTCGCACCGGCGGCCCACAACGCTTCCATCAGCACGCGGCTTGGCGCATCACGCATGTCGTCGGTGTTGGGCTTGAACGCCAAGCCCCACAGCGCGAAGGTCTTGCCGCGCAGGTTGCCCTTGAAGTACGCGTTGACCCGCTCGAACAGCTTGCTCTTCTGGCGCTGGTTGATGGCCTCCACCGCTTCGAGCAGGTCGCTGGAGCAGTGGGCTTGCTTGGCGCTGTGGATCAGGGCGCGCATGTCTTTGGGGAAGCATGAGCCGCCGTAGCCACAACCGGGGTAGATGAAGTGGTAACCAATGCGCGAGTCGGCGCCGATGCCAAGACGCACGGCTTCGATGTCCGCGCCCAAGTGTTCAGCCAGCTCGGCGATCTGGTTGATAAAGCTGATCTTGGTCGCGAGCATGCAGTTGGCGGCGTATTTGGTCAGTTCGGCGCTGCGCAGGTCCATGAAGATGATGCGGTCGTGGTTGCGATTGAACGGCGCGTACAGGTCACGCATCACATCACGCACTTCTTCGCGCTCGCAGCCGATGATGATGCGGTCCGGGCGGCGGCAGTCGGCCACGGCCGAGCCTTCCTTGAGAAATTCCGGGTTGGAGACGATATCGAACTCCAGGTGCCGGCCGGCCAGGTGCAGGGCTTTCTCGATATGCGCGCGCAGGGTGTCGCCGGTGCCGACAGGTACGGTGGACTTTTCCACCAGGATCACCGGTTCCTTGCGGTGACGCGCCACTGCATCGCCGACTGACAGCACGTATTTAAGGTCAGCCGAGCCGTCCTCATCCGAAGGCGTGCCCACGGCGATAAACAGCACTTCCCCATGCTCGACGGCCAGCTTTTCATCAAAGGTGAAATGCAGGCGCCCGCTCTCCAGGTTCTCTTTCACCATCGCCGCGAGCCCCGGCTCGAAGATGCTCACATGGCCTTGCTGCAGCAGCTTGACCTTGTTTTGATCGACGTCCATGCAGATGACATCGTGACCGACTTCGGCCAACACGGTGGCCTGCACCAGACCGACGTAACCACTACCAAATACACTGATTTTCATGGGGCATTCCTGGGACTTGTAGCGCTAGCACGACGAGAGTTGATAACCAGCACACCGAGGATGACAAGCGCCACCCCCAGGGTTTTTGAAGCGGAAAAATCTTCATTGAACACTGGCAGGCTGGCCGCCAGCAGGTACACCAGGGCGTAGCTGATGCTCAACAGCGAATAGGCGCGGCCCAGCGGCAGCTGCTTGAGCGCGCCGAGCCAGCAGAGCATCGACAGCGCATAGGCGAGGATCGCCAGCATGACGACACCCAGTGCACCGAGGTCAATGCTTGCCGTGAGCCATTCATTGGGCTGCGGCAGGCGCGTCATGCTCCAGCGCATGCCCAACTGGGCGGCACTGACCAGGCCGACGCTGCCCAAGGCCAAGGCAAAACCTTGTACCCGGCTCATACGTGGCGCCCCAACAGCACGACACCGCCGATCACCAGCGCTACACCCAGCCAGTGACGGCCGTCGATGGGCTCATGAAAGACAAACCGCGCCACCAGTGTGACCAGCACGAAATTCAGGCTGAGCATGGGGTAGGCAATGCCCACTTCAAGGCGCTGCAACACCAGTAGCCACACCAGCAGGCCCAGGCCCAGGCACACCAGCGCCGACCACAACCACGGCGAGCGTAGCTTCAACGCCCAGCCATCCGGCAGGTCGCGCCAGCTTTCCACGGCGAACTTCTGTGAGACCTGGCCCATGCACGTCAGCAGGCAGGCGGCCAATAGCAGTAGCAGGGTGATCATGGGTTCACCTGCGGGAAGATCAGAATCACGATGTTGCCTTGCTCATAGCGCTTGCCGTCACCTGGCAGCAGCGCCACTTCGGCGATTTCATCGTCACCCTTGACGCGCATCACCACGCCGACCGGACCTTTCCGGCGCGCATCACTCATCCATTGCTGGACTTGGGTGGTGTCTATCTTGTGGTCCCCGGCATCCGGGTAGGCGAGGCCGTATTTGACTTCGCCAACGGTGTTATAGAGCGTCACGTCCGGGCGTGCCAGACGCCACGACAGCGCCGACGCCGCGCCCAGGTCATTGCTCAGCAACGCGGTGGCGGGTTGCAGTTCCTGCAGGTGGTCGATGATGAATTGATCCGGGGTCTTGTTGTACACCACCGAGTGCGGCAACGCGGCCGGCAACAACGCGACCATCAACCCACTGCCAAGTATGGGGGCAGCCCACCAGCGCAATGGCTGCGCGGCCTGCAGCAAGTTGACCAGGATCCAACCGAACAGGAAGGTGAACACCAGCACCAGGCTGAGGGTTTCCTGGCCGTGCTCGTATACCGGTTTTTTCAGTTGGAACCAGCTCAGCGCCAGCAGCACCACCACGCCAATGACGAGGTTCAGCCAGCCGTTGATACGCAATGCCCGGTAGCGGCCCTGGGCCAGCTTGTCGGCCAGGGTATTGCCCATCAGCAAGGCCAGCGGCAGCAGGCACGGCATGATGTAGGAGGGCAGCTTGCCCTTGGCCAAGCTGAAAAACGCCAGGGGCATCAGCAGCCACAGCAACACAAAGCCGGTTTTCGCGCTGCGCTTGTCCAGCCACGCCTGTTTTAGGGTGGACGGCAACAGGGCGACCCACGGCAGGCTGAACGCAACCAGCAACGGCAGGTAGTACCAGAACGGCTCGGCATGCTGCGCATCGTCGCCGGCGAAGCGTTGGATATGCTCGTGCCAGAAGAAGAAGTGCCAGTAGTCCGGCTCTTGCAGGTGCACCGCCAACGCCCACGGCACGCTCACGACGATCGCCACGATCACGGCGACCACGCCGTAACCCAGCAGCTCACGCAAACGCTTCTGCCAGATCGCGTAGGGCAGGGCGATCAACACCGGCAGCAGCCAGGCCAGAAAACCCTTGGTCATAAAGCCCATGCCACAGGCCAGACCGAGTAGCGCCCAGGACCCGAGACGACCTTTACGAGTCGTGCTGTCGAAGCAAAACCACAAGGCCACGCCGGTCAGGTTCACCCAGAAGGTGAACTGCGGATCGAGGTTGGCATAGCCACCCAGGGCCGCAACGCTGACGAAACTCATGTAGAGCACGGTGCTGACCAGGGTTTTCTGCGGGTCATTCCACAAGCGACGGCTGACCAGATACACCAGCAGAATGCTCAGGCCGGTGCTCAAGGCCGACGCAAACCGCACGCCAAACAGGTTTTGCCCGAAAATCGCCTGGCCCAGCGCGATCATCCAGTAGCCCGCTGCAGGCTTCTCGAAGTAGCGAATGCCCATGAAGTGTGGCGAGGCCCAGTTGCCGGTCAACAGCATTTCCTGGCTGATCTGCGCGTAACGGGTTTCATCCGGAATCCACAGGCCGTGAGTGGCCAGCGGCAGCAGGTAAAACACGCCAAACGCCAACAGGAGCAAAGGCAGGGCCATGCGACGAATCATGCCTGCTGCACTCCGAGCCAACCTTCACGGCCACTCAAGGTGCCGCGCACCAGTTGTTGCTGGGGCAGGGTGGTCAGGTCGCTGGGCAACAAATCGCCCAGCGGCTTGAAGTCGATGCCGCGCTGTGCTGCCTGGGCGAGCAACTGGCGAAAATCATTGGCCATCAGAATCCCTTCTACTTCTGCGTGGACCGTGTAGACGTTGAGCTTCGACGCGGCAAAGCGGTCGAGAATGAACGCATTAAAGTCTTTGGCAGCCACCACCGGCCCGACGACTTCATCGAAGGTCGGCAGGTCTACCGGAATTTGTGGGGTGCCCGCGCTGCCATCGGCCAAGGTAGGACGAAACAGGCTGGTGCCCCGGCAATCGCTGTTGTAGCGAAAGTTGAACCCTTGCTTGGCTTGCACCACGCGCTCGTCGGCACGCCAACCGGCGGCGGCCGAGCAGTCGATGCGTTCGCCGAGGATATCGCTGAGGGTGTCGACGCCACGACGGATCTGTTCGACCAGCTGTGCCTCACTCCAGCGCCCGGTGTTGGCCTGCCAGCCGTGGTGATCCCAGGCGTGCAGGCCAACTTCATGCCCAGCCGCCTTGGCCTGGCGCATCAAGTGCCCCAGGTCACGGCCAATCGGTTTGCCCGGCCAGGCCGTGCCGGCCAGCAGGATATCCAGGCCATACAGGCCTACCGCATTGGAACGCAGCATCTTCCAAAGGAATTGCGGACGGATCAGGCGCCACAAGTGGCGCCCCATATTGTCCGGCCCGACACTGAAGAAGAACGTCGCTTTCACCGAGGCTTCATCCAGGGTTTCGAGCAACCGCGGCACACCTTCGCGGGTGCCTCGGTAGGTGTCGACGTCGATGCGTAGGCCTGCTTGCATTAGTGCTTATCCGCGATTTCGAGCATCGCTTCACGCAAGAAGAAGTCCAGCGTGTTGCCGATGGTTTCGCTCATCTCTACGGTCGGCTCCCAGTTCAGTAGGCGCTTGGCGTTTTCGATGCTTGGCTTGCGGTGCGCCACGTCCTGGTAACCGGTGCCGTAGAACGCCTTGCTCTCAACGTCGCGGAAACCGGCGAACGGCGGGAAGTTGCCACGCAGCGGGTGCGCTTCGAACTGACGCAGCAGCTCTTCGCCCAACTGGCGGATGCTGGCTTCGTTTTCCGGGTTGCCGATGTTGATGATCTGGCCGTTGCACGCGTCGTTGTCGTTATCAATGATGCGTGCCAGGGCTTCAATGCCGTCGGCGATGTCAGTGAAGCAGCGTTTTTGCTCGCCACCGTCGAACAGGCGGATCGGCGTGCCTTCCACCAGGTTGAGGATCAGCTGGGTGATGGCGCGGGAACTGCCGATACGTGCCGAATCAAGGCGGTCCAGGCGTGGGCCCATCCAGTTGAAGGGACGGAACAGGGTGAAGTTCAGGCCCTTGGCGCCGTAGGCCCAGATCACACGGTCCAGCAGTTGCTTGGAGACCGAGTAGATCCAGCGCTGCTTGTTGACCGGGCCCACCACCAGGTTCGAGGTGTCCTCGTCGAAGTACTGGTCCTGGCACATGCCATAGACTTCGGAGGTCGACGGGAAGATCACGCGTTTGTTGTACTTGACGCAGTAGCGCACCAGCTTGAGGTTTTCTTCGAAGTCCAGCTCGAACACGCGCAGCGGGTTGCGGGTGTATTCGATTGGGGTGGCGATGGCCACCAGCGGCAGGACCACGTCGCACTTCTTGATGTGGTACTCGATCCACTCGGTGTGGATGCTGATGTCGCCTTCCACGTAATGGAAATTCGGATGGCTGCGCAGGCGCTCGATGGCGTCGGAGCCGATGTCCAGGCCGTAGACTTCGTAACGGTCGTCACGCAGCAGACGCTCGGACAGGTGGTTACCGATAAAACCGTTCACACCCAGGATCAGCACGCGGGTACGGCGTGGCTTGCGACCGGACTCGGCGCCGCGCAGCACGGAACCGTCGACCAGGCCCAGTTCGTTGGCCAGGGACGGGCCGGCCAGGTACAGGCCGTTGTCATTGCGCTGGCCAAACTTGATCACCAGGGAGTCTTCGCCGCAGGCAATGCGCAGCGGGTTGACGCTGATCACCCGGCCCGGCGCCAGGCCTTCGTTGCCCTTGAGCACTTCGGCTTGCCACACGATCAGCTTGTGCTCGCCCACGGCGCAGAAGGCGCCCGGGTACGGTTGGGTGACGGCGCGAACCAGGTTGAAGAGTTCTTCAGCTGGTTTTTTCCATTCCAGCTTGCCATCGGCGGCGGTGCGGCGGCCGAAGTAGGTGGCCTGGCTTTCGTCCTGGGCAGTTTCAGCGAGTTTGCCGGCGGCCAATTGCGGCAAGGCATCGCGCAGCAGGTTGCTGGCAGCGTCGCGCAGTTTGGCGTGCAGGGTCAGGCCGGTGTCGCTGCGCTCGATGAGGACTTTTTGCTGGGCCAGGATCGCGCCGGCATCAGCACGCTTGACCATGCGGTGCAGGGTCACGCCGGTTTCGGTCTCGCCGTTGACCAGCACCCAGTTGGCCGGGGCACGGCCACGGTACTTGGGCAGCAAGGAGCCATGCAGGTTGAACGCACCTTTGCGCGCGGTGGCCAACAGTGGCTCGCTCAGCAGGTTGCGGTAGTAGAACGAGAAAATGTAGTCCGGGTTCAGCTTGGCGATACGCTCGATCCACAGCGGGTGGTTGGCGTCTTCCGGGGCGTGCACCGCAATACCGTTGCGCGCGCACAGTTGGGCGACGGAGCCGTAGAAGTTGTTTTCCTTCGGGTCATCGGCATGGGTGAACACGGCAGCAATTTCGTAACCGGTATTGAGCAGCGCTTCAATCCCTGCACAACCAATGTCGTGGTACGCGAATACAACAGCTTTTGAACTCATGATTGGACCTGATCAGCAGAAGTAGAGGTATGGGAAGGCACCAGGCCGTCAACGACGACCACCGGAGCCGGTGCTGCCGGCGTGTTGCGCAGCACTTTTTCGATAAAGAAGCGTGGGCGCGCACGCACGTCGCTGTACATGCGGCCCAGGTATTCACCCAAGAGCCCCATGCCGATGAACTGGCCTCCGGTGAACACGAACAACACCGCAAACAGCACGAACAAGCCATCGCCAGCCCAACCGGCACCGAACACCAGGCGCATGATGATCAGGGCGAAGGCGAACAGCATGCCAAGCGCCGCCAGGCTGAAGCCGACGATGGACAGCAGGCGCAGCGGGGTCGTGGTCATGCAGGTCAGCAGGTCGAACATCAGGCTGACCAGGCGCATGGCGCTGTATTTGGATTCGCCGTGTTCGCGCTCGGCGTGATGGACCAGGATTTCCGTGGTGTGGCGGGCAAAGCCGTTGGCCAGGATCGGGATAAAGGTGCTGCGTTCACGGCAGGCGAGCATCGCATCGACGATGGTGCGGCGATAGGCGCGCAGCATGCAGCCGTAGTCGGTCATGGCCACGCCGGTGGAACGTTGTACGGCCAGGTTGATCAGGCGCGAAGGCCAACGGCGGAACGCCGAGTCCTGGCGGTTGTTGCGCACCGTGGCAACCACGTCGTAACCCAGAGCGGCTTGTTCTACCAGGCGCGGGATTTCTTCGGGCGGGTTCTGCAGGTCGGCGTCGAGGGTAATCACCACTTCGCCTCGGCACTGCTCGAAACCGGCCATGATCGCCGCATGCTGGCCGTAGTTACGGTTGAGGATCACCGCCACCACGTTGCTGCCGTCTTCAGCGGCGGCGTCTTCCAGCAATTGGGCCGAATTGTCGCGGCTACCGTCATCCACCAGGATGATTTCGTATTCGTAGGCCAGTTGCTTGCAGGCTGCCGTCGTGCGACGCAGCAATTCAGGCAGGCTCTCTTGTTCGTTGTAGACCGGGATAACGATCGACACGCAATGAATAGGGTAGGGTTTCAAAGATTCATGACCTCGGGGTTAGAGCAACTTGGAGCGTGGAAGCAGCAGCAGTCATTGGGCAAACGCCCGGTCCGCAGATTTAAAATCAGCGCCAAAGGTGAAGCATAATCAATAGGTTAGACGATATAGCGCGGTTTGCTATGAAGTGCTGCGTTCAAGATTAAGCGTAAATATGTGGAACAGATATGAAAGGCAGATGAAAAACTCGTTTATTTGACAGGTAGACAGCTAGGGTTCAGCTTAACAACTAAGGGGCTTAGGGCTTTAGTTGGTTGGCGAAATAGGAACTGTTTCTGGTACCTGCGGTTCAACTTGGGCGCGCACGCTCAGCCACCGAATGTTAGTGAAGAATCTTCTCTGCAATGCACCCCAAGTGCCGGTAAAGTAAGCCGTCTCTTGCCAGGGTGATCGGATGAATAGCGTGCAGCTTTTACGCGGCCAGTTGCGGCCAGTGTTGATGGGGTTGTTGATGAGCGTGGCGTGTGTCACGACCGTGCAGGCCGATGACGGGGTGGCGCTCACCAGCATCGACCAGGTGCCGGAAGGTGTGGAAGTGCGTGGTAAGCAAATCGCCGCCTATACCTGGGACGATAAACAAGGCAAAAACCTGCTGGTGCTCGCCGAGCAAGTCAGCGAGCGTGACGACGACGGCACCCAGTCCGCCTTTGTGTACGCGGCCCAGTACCTGATCGACGGCAACCGCCCTAAACGCGTGTGGATGCTGTACGACGATGTGCAGCATTGCGAGTTCGACGCGTCCCTGCGCTTCGACCGGGCCGCCACCAAGGTCACCGACCTGACCGGCGACGGCATCACGCAGGCTACCGTGGGGTATTCGCGCACCTGTACCAGTGACGTCAGCCCTAACGAATTCAAGCTGATCATGCATGTCGGCAAGTCGCAGAAGTACCGTCTGCGCGGTGTCGACCGGGTTGGCGCGGCCTGGTGGGACGAAGAGGCCGGCGCCTTGCGCGGCATGCCGTTGCCCAAGGATTGCAGCGTTTCTGGGCAGCAGGCGCTGGTCAGCCAATACAAGGAACAGGGCACCGAATTGCCATTGCCGGGGTGTTATGGCGACGAGAAGGACTTTGCCAAGGCGCCGGAATCGTACCTGACGTTCATGCGCCAGCACTGGTTCGCGCTGATGCAGAAGCAGGACAGCGACTGGAGCCAGACCCTGATCCAGCCGCAGGAACCCACCGAGGAGGACGACACCGCCCAGTGACTTTGTGCCAGGGCCTGTCCTGGGTTAGACTCAGCCTTCGCCAATTCACTAAATACCTTGATTAAACAAAGGCTTGCTCGAGGTATTTAATCCAAAGGCTGATTTACTTTGACTGAGTCTATCCGCAACCCGCTGACCCTCTACCTCACCCGCTTGGCCCCCTCCAGCCAACTGACCATGCGCTACGTGCTGCAAGACGCGGCCGACCGCTTGGGCTTCGAGGACATTAACCTCGAAGACATCGACTGGCCTCTGCTGCAACCCGAACACGTCATCGCCCTGGTCGCCGCTTTGCGCGAGGATGGCTATGCTCCCAATACCTCGTCGCTTTACGTGAACGCAGTGCGTGGCGTGATGAACGAAGCCTGGCGTATGAACCTGATCAGCCAGGAACACCTGCTGCGCATGCGCACCGTCAAGGCCACACCCGGCACTCGCCTGAGCCAGGGCCGCAACCTGCGGCGCAGCTTGATCCGCGAAATGATGGAAGTCTGCGCGGCCGACCCACGCCCGCAAGGCCTGCGGGACGCGGCGGTGATCGGCATTCTGTATGGGTCCGGCATGCGCAAGTCGGAGTCGGTCAACCTCGACTTGGCGCAGATCAACTTCGAAGAGCGCAGCCTGCGGGTGATCGGCAAGGGCAACAAAGAGTTGATCAAGTACGCGCCGGACTGGGCGTTCGCGAAGTTGCAGGCGTGGCTGGCGTTTCGACGTGAGCAGCTCAAGGAGGGTGAGCAGGACGACAGCTTCCTGTTCAACCGCATTCGCCGCGGCAGCCATATCACCCGCGAGCGCATCACCAAACATGCGATTTACTACATCGCGCGCCAGCGCGGCGAGCAGGTGGGGGTGAAGATCATGCCCCATGACTTCCGTCGCTCGTTTATCACGCGCGTGATCGAGGAGCATGACCTGTCGATCGCGCAAAAACTGGCGCATCACACCAATATCCAGACCACTGCCAGCTATGACGTGCGCGATGACAATGAGCGGCGGCGGGCAGTGGATCGGTTTGATTTGTAGAACCGGTGAATGAGATCCCCTGTGGGCTCCGGGCCTGCCCACGATTCAGTTACCTCGGTATTTCTGGTGTACCGAGGTGATGCAATCGCAGGTAAGCCAGCTCCCACAAGGGTATTGGGCAGGGTTCAGAGAATGGGTTTGCCGCCGGTCACCGCGTAGCGCGAGCCGGAGATATAGCTGGCCTCATCCGAGGCCAGCAACACGTAAATCGGCGCCACTTCCACGGGCTGCCCAGGCCGACCCAGCGGCGTCTCGCTACCAAAGCTCTTCACGTCTTCATCGGTCATGGTCGCCACAATCAACGGCGTCCAGATCGGGCCGGGCGCAACGCTATTGACGCGAATCCCTTTACTGCCGAGCAATTGCGCCAGACCACCGGTGAAGTTGGCAATCGCGCCTTTGGTGGCGGCGTAAGGCATCAGCGTTGGCTTGGGCATGTCGGAGTTGACGGACGAGGTGTTGATGATCGAGCTGCCGGCCTTCATATACGGCACCGCCGCCTTGCAGAGACGAAACATCGCGGTGATGTTGATATCTAAGGTCTTGACCCATTCCTCGTCCGAGATGTCCTCGAGCGTTTCATGGCTCATCTGGAACGCAGCATTGTTGACCAACACATCGATGCGGCCGAATTGCTCTACCGTCTTGTCCACCAGCGCCTGGCAGACGCTTCGTTGCGCGATGTCGCCGGGCAGCAATAGGCACTGGCGACCGGCTTCTTCGACCCAGCGTGCTGTTTCCCTGGCGTCTTCGTGCTCGTCCAGGTAAGCGATGGCCACATCGGCGCCTTCGCGGGCAAACGCGATGGCGACCGCACGGCCGATACCGCTGTCGGCGCCGGTAATCAGGGCGATCTTGTTGGCCAAGCGACCAGACCCTTTGTAACTCTGCTCGCCGCAATCGGGGTACGGATCCATTTTTTTCTGGGCGCCGGGCACGGATTGAGCCTGCGGGGTGAAGGGCGGGCGAGGGTAGTCAGTCATTTCAATCTCCATAGATTTCCAAAAGTGCTATGGGATTAGTAATGAGCAGGCCGGCGATAGTTGTAATGGATGCCGGTTGGGCCCGACGAATGGTTTGCGCCGGGCCTGAGCCTGTCAGGCGCAGGGCGGGGCGCTTGCCTGGTGCGCGGGAAAGCGTCGCAACGTCCACAACGTCCACAACGTGGTGAGCATTGCCGCGATGGCACACAGTGCGATGCCAACCAACATCGGCGCAAATGTGGGCTTCAATAACCAGTAGTTGCGGCCGATAACATGGCCAGTGGCGCTTCAGCGGTTGGCTTTCCAACCGGCTCACCAGGCACGGGGATATTTGCATGACGATCAAATTACGCTTGATTCTGTTGATTGTGACCGGATTGGTCACTGCCTTGATCATGAGCTTTGTCAGTTACCTGGGACATAGCCGGATGGGCGACGCCGTGCAGGACAATGAAGTCAGCATGACCGTGCTGCGCAACCACATGGAAGCCGACATGATGCACGATGCCCTGCGCGCCGATGTGTTATCGGCCATGCTGGTGGGCTTGGGTAAAAGCACCAGCACCAAGGCCGAGGTCAACAGTTCGCTGCAGGAACACGCCGAGCATTTTCGCCAAGTGTTGGCGGACAACCTGAAGCTGCCGCTGGACGATACGCTCAAGGCAAACCTGGAAAAAATCCGCCCGAGCCTCGATAGCTATATAGGTGCAGGCGAGAGAATCGTCGCCCTGGCGCTGGACAATCCGGAAGCCGCTCGCGGGGAACTGGATACGTTCAACACCGCTTTCACCCGGCTTGAAGAACAAATGGCAACCCTGAGTGAACTGATTGAATCCAACACCCAACAGACCAGCGTTGGTACTCACCAGACGATCAGCAACGCCAATTTCACCCAGGGCGCCGTGTTGATCGCCAGCCTTTTATTGCTATTGGCCCAGGGCCGCTGGGTCATCCTGAGCATTATGGGCCCGCTGCAGACGGCCAGCCGCATTGCTGCGAGCATTGCCAGTGGCAACCTGAGCGAACCGATTGTCGAGCCCAAGCGCAAGGACGAAGCCAGTTCATTGATTCGCAGCCTCGCCACCATGCAGCGGGATTTGCGCGGCATGATCGAAGTGGTGCGCAGCAACGCTCATGGTGTCAATGTCATGAGCGAGCAATTGAGCCACGGCTGTCATGAAGTGGCTGGCAGCAGCCAGCAACAAAGCACAGCCGCGAGCACCATGGCCGCTGCAGCGAGTGAAATGACCGCCAGCATCGAAGAAATCACTCGTCACGCCGAGCGCGCATTGGACATGGCTAACCAGGCTGAGACCTTGTCCAAGGACGGTGGTCGGGTGATTCATCAGGTGGTCAGTGACATGGACGGTATTGCCCGTTCCGCACAGCAATCCGCCCAGGTTATCCGCACGCTGGACAAGGAGTCCGAGGCGATTTTCAGCATTATCCAGGTGATCAAAGGGATCGCCGATCAAACCAACCTGCTCGCCCTGAATGCCGCAATCGAGGCCGCACGCGCCGGTGAGCAGGGGCGTGGTTTTGCTGTCGTCGCCGATGAAGTACGCAGCCTTGCCGGACGCACCAGTGCTTCGACCCAAGAGATTGCCAGCATGGTCGGGCGTATCCAGCAAAGCACGCGGGAAGCGGTGACCAGTATGGAGGAGGGCGTAGCTCAAGTGGATAAAGGCATGGCGGTGACCGCCGAGGTGGAGCGGGCGATTCGCGAAATTCTCCAGGCCACCTTGAACACCACGGAAATGGTCAACGATATCTCCCGCACGATCGGGGAACAAAGCCTGGCCAGCAATGAAATTGCGCATCAGGTCGAGATGATTGCGGGTATGTCGGAGAGTAACAGTCGGGTCATCGCAACGACGGCGTCGACCACGGACGAGTTGTCGTCGTTGGCGGGCAAGCTGTCGCAGTCAGTTGACCGGTTTCGCTTATAAGTATTTAAGCTATTGATTTAACTCGACTAAATAGTCACAGATAAGATCACCTATTGTACTAAGATGACCGTGGGCCAGTAGCGCTGGGAGCTAAGGCCGCGATGGATAGTTAGTGTATGTACTAAGATGCTGTACTACAAGCCATCCCTCAACAGCCCGTCAGATCATTCGATTTCCTTCAGAATTTTCCTAATTGCAGGCACGTAACCATGCTTGTAGATCTCACCTGAATCCCCTTTCACCTGACCTGCCCTGGTGACCATCCAGCCTTGCTTGTCGAAGAAATCGTCCGAAACCGCAGCTCTTAGGGCTGTAATCTCCATGTCACTGAGAACCCCTTTCAGTGAAGGCAGCAGCTGAACTGACTCGCTCTCTTGAGATATCTCGACCACATTGGGGCGTCGGTCAACAACTATGTCCTTGTGAGATTTCAACAGGTTGAGTTCGGCCAGGTAGCGGCGACGCTCGGCCAAGATCTGCGTAAAAACTGCACGCAGCGCTGGATCGTCGATACGTCGAACTAGCTCATTGTCGCTTGGTACACCCTGTTCCTTGGACTTCGCAGGCAGTTTCCTATCTGTCCCCACACTGGCAGCCCAAGCCTCAATTAACTGCCGAAAGCGAAACCCCCCGGTGTTGCGTATCGTTGAAGCAGATGGCCCTCCAGCCTCAACAGAGAGCTTGGCAATCGTGGCAATCGAGAAATTGCGACTCCCCGTTTTCTGATGAGCCTCCAGGACGCCATGCAGCACGGTCAGGGACTTGGCTTGTTGCTTGGTAGCCTGAGACACGAGTTCTTCAAAGATCAGCTGCGGATCGATCACGGATGGCCTCCCGTACTTGTTTTGAGGTGGTTGTGATCAGGTCAGAAAGCTTCGCTACCGGCTGCTTCGTAACGCGCTCTAGCGGCTCCATGGCGGCTGGAAGAAGCTTTAGGCCTTCTCCGGCCTCAAGCAGGCTGGAAACCTCGCGGAATCCCTCCATTTGGTTTTTAGGAGACAGCGTCAAAGCCATAGACCTCATCATTGCATTCCCAGCGATGAGCTGGAGGCGATCATCCATTCCCATCAAAATAGGTGCGTAGCCGCCCTGCATGAGGAGATGGTTTAAAGCGCGGGAGCGCTTTTCGATGGCAGGTGTGGCCCTCAGCTCATCGGTCAAATCAGCGTAAATTTCAGCGTTCTCGCACAGCTGAGATATCTGCCATAGCTCGCTACGGGTTTCGATGAATGAGATGGGCTGATGGATGTCCTGCAAGGAACCCACAGCTACCAGCTTCGTGCCCGAATCATCTGTATCCCGACCCTCTTCGATTGCGACAATCTTGCTGATGATCTGGAAGCAGGAGACCAAGTCTTTCGCGTACTCATCAGCCTCCTTGATCTGCTTTTCGTAGCGCCTTTCAGCCTGTTGCAGCTCCGCATGCAGGAGGAAGGGGCGCTTTTCTTGCTCAGCAAAGTACATTTCGTTGAGCAGCTCATCGCGATCTTGTTCGATCTCAACGGCAAGTGATGAGACCTGAGAGGCTAGATAACTCAGCATGTTGAGGTGGGCCACAAGCGCTGGTAGATAGCGTGCATCCGTGATGAACCAGCGGCAGCGGGGACAGTTTTCTAGGCCATGTGGGACTGGCCCATAGATGTGGCCTTTACTGCTCCGACCGACAATCTCCCCTCCGTTCCAGCATCCGCCTATGTTGCTCATTTCGTCAGATCGAGCGCTGTTTCCGCCGACAAGGCATAAGCCTATGTGACGCTGCTCCCAGCCAATGGCGTTGCGATTCGCCAACGCAATGTCGATTGCGCCAGCATCAATGAATGCCGTTTTAGAGTGGATCTGACGCATATCAGCGTCCCGGAGGAAGATCTTCAGGCTTTCATCCTGCGCAGCACTGATGCGTCCGCTGGCCAAGTCCATTACCTGGGACACCATCGCCGGGGTTGGCTTGGTGTAGTGCAGCGTCATAATGATCCTGGAGTGCCCAGCAATTAGCTTAGATAGCACTTGAATCGGGACACGCCCCTCCATGGCATAGCACGTCAAAAGCGAAACACGGAGGCTATGAAGCGGGAAATGCGTTTTGACCGGTAGTACATTTAATTCGGGGTCGACAGGGTGCACAAAACGCAACCTAGAGCCGTCTGACAGGGTTTGACCACGCGCGGCAGCCCGATCCTCTAGCGTGGAGAGCAATCGATACCATAGGTTGGGCAGTGTATTGCCTGCAATGGGCTTGTCGCGCTCACCTGGAGCCGCTGTGGGGTCGCGGAAGAGGAAGCAGATCGAGCCCATGTCTTTCTTCTGCTCGACAGTTTTGACACTACCAAAGTGCTTCTCTACCAGCTCGGTGCAGGGCGTAGGGCCGTTAATAGGGTTGTATTTCTCTTGCCAGTCCCTCAGGCGTTCCAGCCAGTACAGGACATCTTCGTTCTGCCATGGGATCGTGTAGCCACGCTCACGAGACTCCTTGTTCTGGTCTGCCGTTTTGTTCGTACTGACGTAGAGGCCGGTCATGATTTCACCGATATCCCGGTCGTGGATACGGCAGAAGACCCCTCGTTTCCATGGGTTCGCCTCACGGCCTAGAGAGAACCCATGGCGCTTGTTCAGAATCCAGTCGCCACCCTCGTACCGCCACGTATCTGCCTCACCAGAGTCCAGAAAACGTACCTGATAAGTGCGAAGCGGCAAATGAAGCTTTATGTGCAGCGCCATCGACCTAACGGGAGACCAGATTTCGTAACGATCATTTTTGTAGCGCCATACGCAGTCCGGGTCATCTTCGTCGATGACTGACTGCGCAACCGGAAACCAGTCTCCGAAATCCGAGCGCAATTGGCCGGACTGGGATTGAGCCCATTCCCAGTCGCGGAATGTTCCCCTGGGCTGCGGGCACAGAATTTCGCGAAGCTCCCGAATGTATGCGTAGGGCAAGGGGTTGTACACGGTCTCGGTGATTACCGTCTTTTCCTTCCCTTTGACAAACGGATTCTTGACCACGGCCATAGGGACGCCATGGTCATTTGGCTCGCTGTAGCTGTGAGTGATAATCCAGCCGAGCAGATCCACGATCCAATTCTGGTTTTTAACGGCAGTCGCGGCGTTCATGGATGCCTCCAGGATTGGCCTCAGCTCCGGCAGCAAACCTTTCTCTGCGATCTGGAAAAACACGTCTGGACTGGCCCCGCCCGGCACCGTGGGTAGGTAATGAGCCATGAACCAATTCATCGCGTTGATTTTCACGCCAATGGAGCCGGTCTGCGTGGCTATCCAGCCGGAAAAGAGCTGACGCCAGCGCTCCCAGGCTTCGCCTCGCTCTTGAACAATCCAGTTGAAGTTCGTGTCCGAAGAGCGACCGTCACGCGAGCCGCGTCGTGTTGTCTTAGTCAAAATTTCTTAACTCTGTACTTTGCTTGTGGCGATTCGAAAGCTGCCAGGATCTCTGGCAACGCTTCGTCCCAATCGTTGAATGGCGAAATGATCTTGCCGCTGTCGGTCAACTCATCGAGCCTCTCTTCAGCGGCTGTAAGCGCAGAAGAAACGTCCGCAACACCTGGTGCGGTATATCTCTTCTGCGAATCCAGGGAGCGGTGATGCATCGCTTTGCGGATGATCTGCGGGGGAACCCCAGCCTTGGTCATCCGCCGACCAAAAGCGTGTCGATGGCCATGGGTAGATCGGCCCTCGGGTTTTGAAACCGTTTCCCCAATTCGCGCCAGGGCCCGCTTGTAATTGCCGTTGAGCGCTTGAAGGGTGTAAGGCTGGCCTGCGGCGGAGTCTTCGTAGGAGACGAATGCGTATGGGTGGTGCCGCTCTACTGTGGTCAGGTAGCGGAGATGCACCTTCCACAGCATCATGAAGAGCACGCTGAAGCGTGGAGGAAACCAGTGCAGCTGGATGTAATTGTCGACGTGGTCAACCATCCTGGTTTTCCACCCAACACGTTTGGTGCCCTGGCGAAGATTTCGGGGCGTTAGGGCGTACTTCTCCCTTAAGTAAGCCGCACGTGTTGTCGTGCCTTTGCGCCCCCTCCAATTGTCTGGTGCCTTGCCTTCCTCTGGGTGATAGACACGAACCATGGCGCCACCCTCGATCAGTGGGTGATCTTCGACATCCACTACCCATAGGTGCTGTGCGTCGCTCTCTCGCAAACCCGCGCCATGCATCATGATCAATATCAATTGATCTCGTACTGCACACCTAGGATCAGAAGCTCCACCGAAGCCATCCATGTACATCGCTTGGAACAGCTTCTCAGGGAATGCCACGGCATCATCATCAGCGTTGCTTAGCGTGCGCCGGCCTCGAATATTCCTCGCCTGATCCACGTTCTCCGAGAGCGCCTTGCTTCTAATGTGCCCTAGGAAATCATTGCTGTTACGGCGATGCCAGGCAGCGAAGTTAAGTCTCTGATCATAGGTACTGGCGGTCATCAAGGGGTTCATGGCCGGAGCGTCGTACAGATCAGCCAGATAGTCTGTGAAGCCCTTGAGAACTGAAACGTGACGGTTGGATGAGTTGCGACTGGCTGGAACCCACCCTAGACCAGATGGATCTAGGCCATCATCTCCAACCGTTCCGGTATAGAGGCGTGAGGCAAAAGCCTGGAAGAGGGCGCGGGGATCAGAGAAGTTGTGCTGGTTGGCCTCCATGTACTCCAGCAGCAGCTTTGTGGCCTGGGTGACCGAACGCTGCCAGCTAGGACTCAGGTGGTGGTTATCCAGGATGTAGTCAACCAGCGAGGACACCACTCCATGCTCAGTTATCAAGACAGGGATCTCGCTCTGGATTCCCGTATCGTCAACCACCACCTTCGCTACTACCTGAACCACCGCCATCCAATGCACCCACCCAAAAAGGTGCGGATGGTACAGATAGTACACGTATAGGTGTCAACACTTTGATTTCTAGGGGGAGGTAGAGCTAGGTTTTACCTCTAATCAAATGCACTTAGTATAGTTTTAGGTGATACCAATAATAGTCATTTAGTTTAGTTATACCTTTTTGCGCTATAGAGGACCGGTTAGAATATTGAAGAAAGGCACTTGCATTGCCGCCACTTTCCCTTCAAACATTGAGATATCCCCGATGGTCAACAAGGTTTTCTCCTTCAACCCAGAACTGCTTAGCTTGACTCTTTCTATTTGACCTTTAGATATTAAGTTAGGATTAAAAACCCACTGATCATGGGTATATCTATTTCTTTCGTCAGCTATGTCAATTGCGGCTGGCAAATAATTTGATAAATACTCTATAGTGGCCATCCCAAATCTGCTTGAGACCGACAACTCTTTAAGAAATCTTAGCTTCTTACCCAAAGTCGCAGTTTCTGACGGTAGCTTTAAAGCTTCAGTCTCGTTCTTTGAAATTTTCAATATCACTTCAGTGACAGCAAAATCTAAAGTAGCGAATAAAACCGATATTTTACCAAGTAGTTTGAAATAGTCGTCAGTGCTGGTTTCGGAGGGCATGTGTTGTAGTTTATCCATTATGCGTTCTCTATTAGGATATGCCGTGGAGCGTTTTCGCAAGATCAATTATCGGCACGGAGTAGCTCTTGTGTCGATGCTCTGAATCCTCGGAGGGTGTTTCTGGCTTCAAATCTGACCACCAGAGCCCCCCAGTCCCGCATAGGACGGTTCGCATAATGTATATTATGTTAAACCAGATGCTATGTCAGATATGTTCATAAGCCACGTAATTCAATGATTCGACGAATTCGCTTGAAACTGATCCTACGCTATACGTGTCACCCAGCTACTTTTTGGATCTCAGCCACCACATGCTTCACTGCGTCTTCGATCGCACCTTCATTACGGCACATCACCCAGCCGTGATCCGCAACCGCCTGCTCGAACATCTCTGTGCATGTAACATGCTCTGCATACTTCTGGATCACTGTACCGCCCAATCCTCGCGACCGTGCAGTTGCCCTCGCCCACGAAATATCCGGCGCGGTGACAACGCCGACATGCACATCCGGTACTCGCACGTCTCGCTCCTGGTTCAACTGGAGAATCTCTGCAAACGAGACGGTGTGTCGAAACGCAGCATCGGACGGATACCAGCGATCAATCAGGATAATGCTGTCCCACGGCTGCTGAGTCAGCACGTTCCGGGATATCCAACTGCGACTGTCGGCAAAGCGCTCGCACACAGCCCATTCCAGATCCCGTGAGGGATTTCTGGCAAGTTCATTAACCAGGGCCATGGTTTCCCTTCTGTAGGGATCGCTTTTTCTCTCGCAAAGTCGGATGACTTTCTTGTTGTCCGCCCTCAGTGTTGCCGTTACGGCCTCCAACAGCGTGGTTTTGCCGGTGCCTTTGGGCCCATCCAGAGAAACAAAAAACGGAATATTCATTTGTCACACAGTTATCAGGACAAAGATGACCACTCTAACTACATTTTCATGCTGCCCACGCACCCATGCACTTTCACAAGTAATTTTCCCACCCCCTAGGTATGCTCCGCGTCTATTGCCGATCACTGATACCGGGATGCCAGCCCAAGTCTCTGCTGCACAGTCGCAGTCTATGGAGCCGTATCCTCTCAAGGACGTTTGAAAGATGAGCACCCCCGCGCTGGACATCAGCAGCCTGACCCCCTTGCCTTACCATCAGCGTGTGGTCGATTACCTGAAAGCCCATGAACCTGTCGTGTGGGAATGGGCCTCGTCTCTGGGTGTTCAGCAGGAACATGCCCAGGATGTACGCGCGCAGTTGCTAAGAGACACGTATCGCCTGAGCCCAGAGACCCACCCGCAGGCCTATCAGGCGTGTGAGACGGCGCTGCAATGCTTGCAGATCCAGGCGCCCGCGACCCTTTATCAAGCCGGCGATGGCACGATGAATGCCAGCCTGTATTACCTGGCCGGTGAAGTGCACGTGGTGTTCTACGGGCCGGTTCTTGAGCGACTGGACGCTCAGGAGTTACTGGCGCTGCTGGGGCATGAGCTGGCCCATTACCGCTTATGGTCTGAGCACGGTGGCGACTATCTCACCGCCGAGCGGATTCTCAATCACGCCATGGCCGATATGAATACGCCTCCCAGCCTGGAACAGACCGCACGTTTATATAGCCTGCACACCGAAATCTACGCCGACCGAGGCGCGGCCCTGGTGGCTAGCGGACCGAAAGCGTCGATTACCTCGCTGGTCAAGATTCACACCGGGATTGTCAGCGTCGATGCCGCCAGTTATCTGAAGCAGGCTCAGGAACTGGATGGTAATGAGGCACAGGTCTCCCAAGGCGTTTCGCACCCGGAGACGTTTCTGCGCTCCCAGGCGGTGGACAACTGGTGGCGGCAGGTGCCGGATACCGACAATTGGCTATATGGCCGGTTGCGTGGGCCGTTGTCGCTCAATCGCTTGGATGTAACCGGCCAAGTCGAGCTGACCGCCCTCACCCGCAGGTTTATCGCCGGCTTCATCGGCACCTCTGTGCTGCAATCGGAGGTGGTGCTCAATCAGGTGCGTGGTTTCTTTCCCGACTGGAAAGACAATGAAGCGACGCTGGACCTGGGCACGCTAAATGCCGAGCTTGTCGACGCGAGCATCCACGAATACCTGCACTTCATCATGCTCGACCTGAGCCTGGTGGACCGCGACCTGCGTGATGATGCCTTGTTGCACGCGGCGCGCACCGCGAAGAAACTCGGCAGTGCCGACGACTTTATCAGCGTGCTCAAGCGCGATATCAAATTACCCAAACGTGAGCTCGACCCGATCGTTCGCGCGCTCAAAGCGGAGGTCGACACATGGACCCGATAACCCAACCCATCAACTTCACTCAATTGCTGCAGACCCATGATGGCGTCGCCGTCCCCATTGACGATGTGCTGTTCCTGGCGCTGCCGCTACTGCGCCAGGTCGCTCACTTGCATGAACTGGGACGTGTCGCCCAGCTCAGTTATCTCGATGTGCTGCAAGGGCCGGAACGCACGCTGCAACTGCGCAATCCCGAGGGCGTTACGCCACGGCTGGCGTTGGAAGCGATCAAGCAGGTGCAACCTAATCCCGAGTCGGCGCTGAATGTCGTCGGCAAGGTCCGCCTGATCCGGGATTCGGAAAGTGGTGTGGCCGTGACCGACCTGCAAGTCCAGGAAGACCCGCATGAGACGATTGATCACCCGGTTTTCCTCACTGACCTGCACAGTTGGGAGCATCGCCTCGGGCACCACGACGAAATCACCGATATTTTCCAGCTCGGCCAATTGCTGGCCTGCCTGGCGTGCGGGTTGGATTTCGCCGATATCAACGACCTCAAGGCCTTTGCCCGTCACCGCCGTAACCTGTTTCAGCTCAACGGTCGGCTCAACCCGGTGCTGGCCAATCTGATCGTCGAAATGACGGAGCTGAACCGCCATGAGCGCTCCAGGGATGTCAGTTCGCTGATTCGACGCCTGGAATCCTGGCGCGAGCAGCCGGCCAGCCTGGATGTCGAGCGTGTGTTGGCCCAGGCCGAAGGCCCGGCTTCACGGCGCACCGTGGTGCTGGAGCATCTGCGCAACCGGTTGTTTGACCTTTCACGACGCAACCGCCTGTTGTACTTCAGACCGACACAAGCCAACGTCAACTTGACCGTAGCCAGCGTCCCCTTGGTGATGCGTGTTGAAAGTATCCGGCCCGAAGCCTTGTGCACCTGGCAGCCCACCTTCGGTGGCTTCTCCGAGCAGGTGTTGAGCGGCAAATCGGTTGGCCTGCAACAATGGTTGCGGTTTGAAGACCAAACCTGGTTGCAGGCGTCGCTCGAACGCATCATCCAGGAAACCCGCCGCGACCGCGCAGAGTTCGGTTTCAGCAACCTGCGCCTGGTCGTAGCCTTCATGCGCTGGCACAACCTCAAGGACACGCCGCAAGAGCGCATCGTCACTCCCCTGCTCTGGCTACCGGTGGAACTGAGTCGCAAAAAGGGCGTGCGCGACCAGTTCATGTTGCAGTGCGATGAGACCGAAGCGGAGTTCAACCCGGTACTGCGTCATCAATTGCGTCAGCTCTACAATATCCAGTTGCCGGAAACCGTTGACCTGCAAAAGACCTCCCTGGAAGCCATCCACGCCGATATTGCGCGCCAGATCAAACTGACCGAGCCCGGCGTCGAGCTGCGCCTGCAAAGCAAGCCGCAAATCGAGCTGATCCACCAGAAGGCCGTGCAGCATCTGCAGCACTTCCAGCGCCGTCGTGCCCGCCAGCGCTTGTCGACGCCTTTGGTGAAACCGGATTTCAGCTACGACCGCGAAGATTTCCGTCCGCTGGGCCTGCAATTGTTCCAGCAGAAGGTCCTGCCCAGCGAGTTGCCGCTGCGCTTGGCCGTAGGCGCCAAACCCGTGCTGCGCAATCAACATCCTCAGATGGTTGCCAGCAGCGCCGAAAACAGCACCTTCGCCATGCCCGAGAACCAGGGGCATCGCTACGCCTGGGACATCGACCTCACCCAGGTAACCCTGGCCAACTTCAACTATCGCAAGATGTCGCTGGTGCGTGACTACGCACAGCTGATCGACGAGCCGGCGCAAAATGAAGCGTTTGACCGGATGTTCTCGATCGAGCCTCGAGACGTCGAAGTACAATCCTCGGACCCGATCCCGCTGCCCGACCAGTGGAACGTGGTGGCCGGCGACGCGACGCAGAACGCCGCCGTCAGTCTGGCCAGGACCGGTCGTCACTTCATCATTCAAGGGCCTCCGGGCACCGGCAAGTCACAGACCATCACCAACCTGATCGCCGACTATGCCGCGCGGGGCCTGCGGGTGTTGTTTGTGTGTGAAAAGCGCGCGGCGTTGGACGTGGTGTTCCATCGCCTGCAACAGAGTGAACTGGGCGAATTGTGCTGCCTGATTCACGACTCCCAGACGGACAAGAAAGCCTTCGTGGGCAACCTGCGCGAGTGTTATGAGCGCTGGATTGCCGGCGATGCTCAATCGCCGCAGTTGCAAGCACGGCGCGACGCCACACTGGCCACCCTGAGCCAACAACTGGGCCTGATTGAGCGCTTTGAGCAGGCGATGGTCGGGGTGCCGGAGTCCTTGGCCTGCTCGGTGCGTGAGTTGGTCCGTCATGTGATCGAGTTGCCACCCGTTACTGCATCGCTGCCGCCCGAAGCCCTGGAGCGCCTTCCCGAATGGCGTCACTGGCAGGCACAACACGAGCTGACCGGCCGGTTGTATCAGACCATCAAGGAACGCTTCGGCCTCGACAGCTTTGCGCGTCACCCCTTCAGTCGTCTGGCCTCAGGCCTGATCGCCCACGAGCATGCCTACGGCCAGCTCAAGGCGTTTCTGGAGGAAGCCAGTGGGCTGATGGACAGCGTCGAGTCTCTCCTGGAGTCATCGTCCACCCTGCTGTCCGGTGACACCCACCTGACGGATGCATGCTTGCTGACCCAGGCCGCCGAGCAACTGACAGGGGCCAACCTGGCGGAGCACCTCGACCTGCTGGTGCCTGGTTCAGCGGGTTCCCAAACCCTGCACGCCGAACAGGCCGCCTTGCAGGCACTGATCGTGCAACTGCACAACGCCAGTGAAACCACGCGCCATTGGCGCGAAAAACTTGAGCCTCAAGATACCAAAGCGGCCATGGAGCAGGTACTGCGCCAGGAAGGTTCACTGCTGCGTTGGTTGCAACCCGCCTGGTGGCGCCTGCGTGGCGAACTTCAACGCCGCTACGACTTCAGTCAGCACGCGATTCGCCCCAGCCTGCGCAGTGTGCTTGACAACCTGGCCGGCGAACACCGCGCCACTGCCGAGCTGCACGTCGAACAGCAACGCCTGCAAAGTCGCTATGGCATCCAGGATATCGACTTGTTCGTGCACAATCTGAACGCCCTGCTACAGCAACTGAGCGCATCACCGTTGTTGCAAAAGTGGGTCGAAGGTCTGCGTGGCAACCCGAGCACCTTGCCCGGTGTACGCCAGGAAGCCAGCCTGCGCCAGCCCATAGCGCGCCTGGCCAAGCTGGTTGCCCAGCATTGCGTGTTCGACCCGGCGCCAAGCCTGGCCGAGCTGGCCGAATACCTGCGCGACCTGCGTGAAGAACTCGACGAACTGCCCGACACCCTCCCCCTGCTCAACGAGCTGCACCAGGCCGATCCCGTCTGCCTTGCGGTCGTGCAGCAGTATGCTTTGCCACAGCACGCGCTGGACGGGTTGATTGCCCAGGAAAACCTGACCCGCCTGTACCGCGCCAACCCGCAGTTGGCACGCTTCGATGGCCCGGCCTTGAGCCTGGCCGCGCGTCAGGTCAGCCAGGCTGAAAGTAACCTGCTCAAGAGCAATGCTCACGTGCTCAGCGCTACGCTGCACCAGCGCTTTTTGGAGCATGTAAAGCAATCGGCGATGTCGGTGACACAATTGGACGCGCCGGCCCGCGAGTTCAAGAAAGCCTATGGCAAGGGCCGTCGCGAACTGGAACATGAGCTGGGCAAGACCATGCGCCATCGCTCCATTCGCGAAATGGCCAGTGGCGACAGCGGTCGGGTGATCAACGACCTCAAGCCCATCTGGCTGATGAGCCCGTTGTCGGTGTCCGACACCCTGCCGTTGACCCCAGACCTGTTTGATGTGGTGATTTTTGACGAAGCCAGCCAGATCCCCAGCGAGGAAGCCGTGCCAGCCCTGAGCCGCGCGCAGCAGGTGATTGTGGTGGGTGACGAGATGCAGTTGCCACCGACCAACTTCTTCTCCAGTGCCGGCGACCAGGACGATAACGACCTGATTGCCATGGAGGACGGGGAACAGATCGCAATCAACCTCGATGCCGACAGCCTGCTGAGCCAGGCCGCACGTAACTTGCCGGCGACCCTCCTGGCCTGGCACTACCGCAGCCGGCACGAAGCGTTGATCAGTTTCTCCAACGCAGCGTTCTACGAAGGGCGGCTGATCACCATTCCTGACCGGCGTATCGAGCGCCCTGCCCCAGCCCAAGCTGCCCTGGACTCCACCGATGCCCAGGCGGTGATTCAGGGTGCCAACACGCTGCTCGACAGCCCGATCAGCTTTTTGAAGATGAGCGATGGCGTCTACCTCAGCCGCAGCAACCTGGCCGAAGCCCGCTACATCGCCAACCTGGTGCGTGAACTGCTGCAACGCGAGACCGGCCTGAGCCTGGGCATTGTGGCCTTTTCCGAGGCCCAGCAAGGCGCTATCGAGCAAGCCCTGGAAGACCTGGCCAGCAACGACCCGGCCTTTGCCACACGCCTTGAGCGCGAGTATCTGCGTGAAGATGCCGGGCAGTTCAATGGCCTGTTCGTCAAGAACCTGGAGAACGTCCAGGGTGATGAGCGCGATGTGATCATCCTGAGCATCTGCTACGCGCCGGGACCGAACGGCAAGATGTTGATGAACTTCGGCCCGATCAACCAGCGCGGCGGGGAAAAACGCCTTAACGTGATCTTCAGTCGTGCGCGCAAGCGCATGGCGATTGTCTCCAGCATTGAGTCCGAAGCCATCACCAACACCCACAACGATGGTGCCGCCGCACTGCGTGCGTTCCTGCAGTTCGCCCAGGCCAGTGCCAGCGGGGATGCGCCGCGCTCCCAGGGTATCCTCGCCAACCTCAATCCAGGCGCCAAGCAGTCCTTTGCCGTCAGTCTGCCCAAGGACCACCTGCGCAGTACCCTCGCCGCCGCGTTGCGCAAGCGCGGCCATTCGGTCCAGGAATATGTCGGGCGTTCACAGTTCCGCTGTGACCTGGCGATCAGCGACGCCAGCGGTGAACACTTCAGTCTGGGGGTGCTGCTGGACAGCGACACGTCGGCCGCGGCTGACGTGCGTGAGCGTTACATCTTCCGCCCGACGGTTTTGCGCAGTTTTGGCTGGAAGATCATCGATGTGCTCAGCCATGACTGGTTGCGCGACCCGGAGGAAGTACTCAATCGCATCGAAGCGCTGCTTCGGGGTGAAGAAGCGCCTGCACTGCCGGCGCCGGAACAGGCCGTGGAAACTGTCGAGGTCGAAGCCGAGCCACCGCCCCTCCCTGAAGCGGCACCGTCAATGCGCGAGTTCACCTATGGCGAAGGCCACTCCAACAAATTCTGGCGTATCGGCGTCACGGAGGCTGAGGTGGTGGTGAGTTTCGGCCGCATCGGTACCAAGGGCCAGACTCTGATCAAATCCCTAGAGAGTCCTGAACGCGCGTTGCGCGAAGCAGAGAAGCTGATCGCGGAGAAACTGCGCAAAGGGTATCAAGAGCAGGCGCGTTCAATCTGAACGCGCTGCTGCGGCCCGAACATGAACATTAATTTATGAACATTCCGATATCAGACGGGTTTTGCCGCCCGTCCGTGCTGGGCGCCTCTGAGGCTCAGCAGGCCTTCGATGCCTCGCCCAAGCGGTGGTAAGCACGGTTGAAATAAACCAGGCCCTCGTCCGCGCCGCTTTGGCGAATGGTCTGGACCTCACAGTAGAAGATACTGTGGGAGCCCACTTCATGGACCTGCACGATCCGGCAGTCGAAATTCACCAGCGCTTGCAGCATCACCGGCGCACCGCTTTCAAGCGTGGTCCAGCCTGTGACGGCAAAGCGCTCATCCATGCTCAACGTGCGGTCGGCAAAGGCACCGGACAAATGCTGATGGTCGCCGCACAGGGTGTTCACACACACTGTGCCGTTGCGCTTGAAATGCTCGTTGGAATGAGAGGAACGGTTCATGCACACCAACAGGGTGGGCGGTGAATCGGTCACGCTGCACACCGCCGAGGCGGTAAAACCGAACCGGCCTGCCACGCCATCGGTGGTGATGACCGACACGGCACCGCCCAACATGGCCATTGCATTACGAAAGCTGCCTACGTCTACCATGATCGTTCCCCTTAGATATCCAGCACGAGTTTTTTGGATTTGGCTCGTGAACAGCACACTAGAATTTGGTCATTGCCGGCCTTTTCGTCGTCCGTGAGGTACACGTCCCGATGGTCCGGCTCGCCTTCGAGCACATCGCACAGGCAGGTACCGCACACACCCTGCTCGCAGGAAATTTCGATCTTGATGCCGACCTGCGCCAGTGCGGCGAGAATGCTCTGCCCTTCTGCCACCTGCACGGTCTTGCCGCTGCGGGCTGCCACCACTTCGAAGCTGCCACCTGAGCTGTCCACTTCCACTTGGAAATATTCCTTATGGATGTGCGTTTCGGTGTAGCCCTGGTCGCGTGCGCCCTGGATCACCCAGTCCATGAAACCTGAGGGGCCGCAGGTATACATGTGCACGCCGGCCTCGCCTTTGCCTAACACCTTGGCCAGGTCGAGCTTCTGTTCAGGCCCCTCATCATCGAAGTGAGTGAACACTTGCGCGGCAAACGATGCGTTGGCCAGCTCTGCCAGGAACGCGCTGCGGCCGCGCTCACGCCCGCAGTAATGCAGTTCGAAGGTGTTGCCCGCCGCGTGCAGTGCATAGGCCATGGCGATCATCGGTGTGATGCCGATCCCGCCACCCAGCAGCACCGAGCGACGCGCCTCGACGGCCAGCGGGAACAGATTGCGCGGTACGCTGATCTGCAACTCACGGCCTTCGAGCAGGGTGTCATGCACCCCGACCGAGCCACCACGCGAGGCCGGATCCTTGAGCACGCCGAGGCGATACAGGCTCGGATCGGCGGGGTTGCTGCACAAGGAATACTGACGTACCAGCCCCGGGCCGATATGGATCTCCACGTGCGCACCGGCGTCGAACACCGGCAGCGGCGCGCCGTCGCGACGGGTCAGGTCCAGAACGACAACGCCGTCCCCTTGCAGCTCGCGCTTGCGCACGACTACGTCCAACAGTTCTTCAGTCATGGCCGTTATTCCATGGAGTTCGCAAAGGCCGCCGTGGCGGCCGCTATCAGTCAGCGCATGAACAAGCCGCCATTCACATCCCAGGTCGCCCCGGTGGTGAAATAGGCTTCGGGCCGGGCTAACTGCACAATCAGGTCACCGAGAAAATCCGCGTCCCCCAGGCGCTGCACCGGGATATTGGCGAGCAGTCCCGGCAGGCGTTCGACCGGTATGGCTGCGCGCACCGCCGCCGACTCGATAGGGCCTGGGGCAATGGCATTGACCGTCACCCCACGCGCGGCGAACTCTTTGGCGAAGATCTTGGTCAGCGTCACGATGCCGCCTTTGCTCGCGGCATAGTGCGCGCCGGTCGCAGTGCCGCCGTTCTGGCCGGCCAGGGACGCCATGTTGATGATCCGCCCATAGCCGGTTTCGGCCATGTACGCGCCCAGCACCTGGCAGCCGAGGAACACGCTGCGCAGGTTCAGGCCTACCACGGCGTCGAATTCCTCGGGGCTGATCTGCATCAGCGGCGTGGTCTTGGTGACTGCAGCGTTATTGACCACCACGTGCAGCGCGCCGAAGCGCACCAGCACCTGGTCCAGGCCCGCTTCGAAATCGGCTTTGCTCCCGGCGTCCAGTTGCAGCGCAAGCGTGCGCTCACCCCCCGGGTCCAACTGGTGGGCGCACGCCTGTGCGGCTTCAAGGTTGAGGTCGGTGATTGCCACCGAGTACCCGGCCCGCAGGAGGCTGGCGCAGAAATGCTGCCCTAGCCCCTGCCCCGCGCCCGTCACCAATGCGATATGGCTCATGTCGGTGCTCCTCAAAGGATGTAGCCGATACCGGCAAGGGCATCGTCACTGTTGATCAGGCTGACCACTTTGCGCTGAATCCTGAAACCACCCTCGCTGCGGATCAGTTGGTAGGTAAGGTCGGCGCTGTAGAACTTCAGGCTTTCCTTGCGGAACTCACGGATGTTCTGCGCGCAGCGCACAGTCACCTGCACGCCGTCATCGGCCAACACCCGGAACCGCGACTGCATGCGCACCGTGCGCGGTTGCGGGCTGGTGGAGATCGATTCGCCGCCGGTCAGGCGCTGTACCCGTAATTCACGCATATGATGGTCGTCGTAGGCGTAGTTGAGGGTGTTCTCGAAGTCGGTTTCCTTGGGGTCGATGGGAATGATGTAGGTGCCCTTCTCGGTCCACATCTTCAGCCAACTGTCGTATTCACCGTGGTCGAGCATGTCGCCTTCCTGCCAGATGAAAGCGGTCACTTCTTGCAGTAGTTGCAGGTTCATAAGGTTCTCCACGGTCAGGCCGACATCATCTTTTTCCACTGCTGGTAGGCGGCGCGCATGCCGGTTTCTGCACTCACATCGGATACCAGGCCGTCTGCACTGGCCTGCTCGCCGGGCAAGCCACGGTTGAGCATGATCCACAGGTCGTCACCGGCGCTGGCGCCCTTCTGTACCCGCTCCCAGGCCTCGGAATCGTCCGGGGTGCCGAAACCCATCGGGCCCTGGAAGTGCTCGTGCAGACGCAGGCGATAACGGTTGGCCACGGCCGGGCCGCCGTCCATGGTGATCACCGAGTGGTGGATTTCGGTTTCGGTCACCGAGATCGGCTGCAATACCCGGAAAAACGCCATCGAGCACGCGACGTTGGGGAACAGGTTGAGGTTGAAGCCGGTACCGCCGACCGCACGCACAATACGGCGTACTTGCTGCTCCTCGATGCCTTCGTCACGCAGCTCGGCTGCCAGCCCTTCGAAACGCTCGGGGATCGGCTTGTCGAGGTCTGCCTCAAGGTCGATCAAGTCGGGAATCATCACCATCACGCTGTGACCGTTGCCCAGGTCCTCGACGTAGCCGGGCCCCTTGACGAAGTCGAACAGCGCCAGGGTTTGCTCGTCCACCGACGACAGGAAGCTCTTATGCACCAACGGGAAGTGGTAGGCGTCGGTGGTGTTTTCCAGCTGGATCTTCCAGTTGCCGGGGAAGCGGAAACGGTGCTCGCCCGGCACCTTGATGCCATAGCCGGCGCCCTGCTTCATGAACAGGTCCATCCATTTCTTCGCTGCGCCGAGATAGTCCTCAAGCGGCTCGATGTCGTCCTTGAAGGTGGCGAAGATCATGCCGGCATAGCTTTCGGTGCGCAGGCTGACCAGCGGCAGTTCGGCCTTGTCGATGCAGTCGCCGTAGCTTTCCGGGTGTGGAATGCCACGCAGCGAGCCATCGAGTGCGTAACCCCAGCCGTGGTACGGGCAGACGAAGCTGTTGGTCTTGCCTTTCTTGTGTTCGCACACGGTGGCGCCACGGTGGCGACAGCGGTTGAGCAACACGTGCACGTCTCTCTTGCGGTCACGCACCACGATCACCGGCTGCTTGCCGATATAGGTGGTCTTGTAGCTGCCGTTGTCGGGGATCTCGCTTTCGTGGGCGACCCAGATCCAGGTGCTGTAGAAAATCTTCTCCAGCTCGGCGTTGAACAATTGTGCGTCGGTGTACATCGAGGTGTGGACGCGGTCTGCCTGCACCAGGTCGGCAGGGTCGACGCCGAGGTTTACAGCGGGAATCAGCTTGCTCATGGGAGTGTCCTCGTCGGCATCAAGTGCGCTGAATAATCAGCTCGCGCCCAACCCGGGCTTCAACCTTGGTGTAGCGCCACAGCTTGTAAGGGCCATCGCCCACCGGGGTGCTACGAAACAGGTTGCACGCGGCATGCACGGTCTCGATGTCCGGCACGTCGGCCAACAGGTAGGTGGTCCAGGGGAAGCCATCGGACGGCCCGACCATGCTCTGGTCGTCATCCATATTGCCCAGCACCTTGACCCCGGCCAGGTCGTGGATACCGTTCCACATTGCACTGAACGCTGCCCACACCTGTAATTGTTCGTCGCGCGGGGCATCGAAAAAATTCTGGTTGATGCCCATGCAGAACAGCACGCGCAAGGTCTTCTTATCGCTCATTTCATTTCCTCGACGGTTAGAGGTAGCCAGGCAAAGGCTGTTTGCCGAAGAACATGGCTCCGGCATTTTGATAGGTGATGTCGCCCATGAAAGCGTGCTGGGTCACCACCTGGGCGTCGTTGACGCAGCGTGCCAGCGGGCTGTCGTTGTACACACCGCTCATGCCCGAGAGCATCTGCGCGGTGCGCGCCACATCGGCAGCGACGCGGGTGGCATGGGTCGACGACAGGCGCAGCAGGTTGGTTGCGGCCACCGGCACCGCATCGCCGGCCAGCACATAATCCCAGGCGCGGTCGATGGACTCGTAGAAGAACGCTCGCGCGGCACGCAACTCGGCTTCCGCCCGCGCAATATCGACCTGGGCCAGGGGCCGGTCGGCAATCGCCGGGGCGCCGGTGACCGAGACGCGCCCGCTGGCCATGTCCGAAAGGGCATCCAGTGCCGCGCGGGCGACGCCAAGGCCGACGACCGAAAGCACTTGGGTGGCGAACGACAGCGACGGGTAACGAAAGAACGGCTCGTCCAGGTTCGGCAGGCCGCCGCGCACGAAGGTCCACTCCTCGCAGACCCGCACGTTTTCCACCACCAGGTCATGGCTGCCGGTGCCGAGCAGGCCGACGGTGTCCCAGGTTTCGTCGATGCGTATCTCACTGCGCGGCATCACGGCAATGCGTGGCAGGCCGAAGGTGTCGCCGCTCTTCGGGGCGATGCCGACGCCGACAATGTCGGCGCCGAGGGAGCCGCTGGAGTATTTCCAGCGACCATTGACCACAAAGCCGCCTTCGACCACTTCCGCCGGTTGCGGCGGAAAGATGCCACCGGCGAATACCCGGTCAGGGCCGTCGGCATACACCTTGGCGATGCTGTCCAGCGGCAGTGCGGCAAGGTAAACCGGGCTCATGCCGAAGCTGGCAACCCAGCCGGCCGAACCGTCCGCCTGGGAAATGCGCTCGATCACCTGGCAGAACTCGGCGGGCGAACACTCCAGGCCACCAAAACGCTTGGGCACCAGCGCCCGGTAAACGCCGTGCTGTTTGAAGGACTCGATCACGTCCTGCGAAATGTGACGCTGACGGTCAAACTCACCGGCTCGGGCACGTTCACGCACATCGACAAGCAAGGCGTCGAAGGTCGGGCCACTGGCAAGTGAGCTCACGGTATCGACCGCTGTTTTTTTTAGCGAATGCATACATTTACTCCGTTGTCAGGAACGGTATTGGGCTGAACAGGAAGGCAGTGTCGAGCTGGGACGGGAGACGGAACGGGGGCGATGGATCGGCATAGTGGTTACCTTTGTTTTTGTGGGTGCCGTTGGGGTGAATCTGAGCTCGATTACGTGAATTGTCAATTGATTTATCGCCTTTAAAAGCAATACTAATCACGTAATATTCTGACGAAAACTCAGATCATGTAATGTACATATCATTGTTTTTATTGATTTAAAGTTATTTTTAGCCGTCTTTATGCCATGACGTTTATTCACTAAATAATTGTGCGATTATCGGAAAGCGATATTATTTTTTAGCATCGCGCTTTCAGCGCAACGGTGAGAACGGCGCCGGCAGGTAAACCGTGGAATGCATCTGCTTGAGCTGCGGCGCCGAATCTTCAGGTGGCCAAGCGCCGTCGGCCACGGCACGGGTACGTACTTCAAGGCGCTGCTCCAGCGAGCTGTAGGGCCAGATATGCAGATAACGCGGAATCTGCCCGCTGGTGGCATAGAACGCGGCATATACCCGGGAATAATCCGCCCCGGTGCGACGCTCTACGGACTTGCACCAACCGCGCAACGTCGGTGCCAGTCCACTGGGTACCAGGTTGTATTCGCGCAATTCGTAGAACGGGCCGTGAGCCCCGGGAGGCAGCGGCTCGACGAAGGCGAAGGCGCTGTAGTCGTCCACCTGCTGGTCAAGCAGAAATTCGCCAATCGCAAACCCATCGGCCGCCAGTAGATACCGTTCGCGCTCGCGTTCGCGAGCGCCGCCATCGTCGAACCCGCGCAGGACCGCGATGCGATTCTGCTGGCCGATTTCCGACACCCAGCAGCCCATCAAATGCACGCCCTCGCCCGCTTCGCGCAAGCTCCGCTCCAGACGCGGCAAGGCTTGAGGCACGGTGCGAACACGCAGGGTAAAGGTCAACAATTCGAACAGTTTCAAGGCAATCTCCAGGGGCTACGCGCACGGCGCGACTGCCCTTGTCGGGCAGTCGCGGGAGCGTGCAAAACGGGCGGGGGGAGTGAGCGCTATTGGCGAGGCACCGGTAACTCGGCGTCGCTGTTCCAGGCCTCAACCGGGCGACTGAACAGGTTTTCGGTCTGGAAATGCGCCATGCGCCACTGCCCGTCTTCCTCGGCAAAGCGCACGTTCAGGCGCGCGGCGTTAAGGTGGGAGGCGCCGCTGGCGAAGGTGGACGTCTGCAACATCACCCAACTGCCAAGCACGGTATCGTCCTGCACCTCGATCAGCTCGCTGGTGAGGAAGTGCACGTTGAGGGCAAAGTGCGCCGGGGTTTTCATGTAAACGGCGAACATCGCGGCAATCGCTTCGCGTCCACGATAACCACCGAAGCTCTGGGCGTACTTCGCGCCTTTGCCCTCCCACACCGCATCAAGGGTGAACAGACCGGCCAGTTCGTGCAGTGGCGTGCGTGCATCGAGTGCATCACACAGCACCATGTAGCGGTTCATGCAGGCACGGGCGCTGGCTTCGATTTCAAAACGGCGCAGGCGTCGCTCCAGGTCCGCTCGCGGTATGGTTGCGCTCATTTCAGACCTCTCCCCCGGCGTACAGACGCTCGAGCAGGCGGCCGGCAATGGCCAGCAGTTGCTCATCGGCGCCCTTGGCCCCCACCAGTTGCAGGCCCACCGGAAGTCCTTCGGCGCTGGCCAGAGGAATGCTCAGCGCCGGGTGTCCCGACAGGTTGAACGGGCGCACGAAGGCGGTCATTCCGAGCACTGCCTGGGTGTCAGTTGCCTCGGTCAGGGTCAAGGGGAAGTCCGGCATGGTCGGCAGTACCAGCACATCGACGTGCTGCAAGGCGGCGTCGACTTCGGCCGTGAACTGCGTGCGCACCCGCTCGGCTTCGGCCAGCGCGGCCGCCGTGGTATTGCCGGCGGCGGCCAGGCGCGCGGCGATGTCGGCGCCCACCTTGCCGGTTTCCAGCAAGTGACCGCAGGCATCGAACGTTTCGCGGTTGATGACCACCATGCCAGCGTCATAGGCCGCCTTGAGGCTGGGCAGCGCGAGGCGTTCACCGGGCAGCCGGATCACCGCGATGGCGGCCTCGATCACACGCTGTACGGCTACGCTAGCCTGCACCGTCACGATGCCCAGGCGCGGCGCATCCGGCGCCGCCACCGGCTTGAAGCTGGCGTCGATCGCCTGCATGGCGGTGACCAGCATCGGCAGGCTCGCGGCAAACGGACCGACGCAGTCGAGGCTGCTGTGCGCCGGCATTACGCCACGGCGGCTGACACGCCCGAACGTCGGCTTGAAGCCGAACACCCCACAGCAACACGCCGGGATGCGCACAGAGCCGCCGGTGTCGGTTCCCAGGGAAAAATCCGTCAGCCCGGCCGCCACGGCAGCCGCCGAACCACTGGAGGAGCCGCCCGGAATGCGCCCCGGGAAACGCGGATTGGGCGCGGTGCCGGTCCAGTGATTAATGCCCGTGGTGCCAAACGCCAGTTCATGCAGGCTGGTCTTCCCCACCAGGCGACAGCCCTTCTCCAGCAGCGCCTGCACCACATCGGCGTGGGCCGTGGCAGGTGCGGCATCCTCCAAGGCCTGGCTCGATGCACGAGTGGGCAGGCCGGCGATATCGATGGTGTCCTTGACCATCACGGTCGGCCCATCGCCGCCAAGGGAAAGCTGTTCAATCACCAGGGTCATGTCGGGTTACCTTCATTGTGAAATGCGGAATGGGGCGCCCGATGCGCCCTTTCCTTTTTTCACACTCACCGAATATTACGTGAATTGTCAACTAAATTTCCCAACACAAGGCAGACTGCTATCCGGGCAAAAGCCGTGCCGAATTCACGAGAAAAGTCTATGATTGCCCGCCGCCCCCCCGACATGAGCAGACCATGAGCGCACCGAAAAAACACGCAGGCCGCTACGACCCCGGCAGCGAAGACTTTCACAAAGAGGATTTCCCGTTCTACTGGCTGGCCATGGTGCATGGTCGCTACAGCCAGTACATGGAAAAGGCGCTGAAAAAAATCGGCCTGGATATCCCGCGCTGGCGGGTGTTGTTCATTCTCAAAGAGAACGGCCAGTCGAGCATTTCCGAAATTTCCACCCACGCCATCGCCAAGCTCTCGACCATCACCAAGACGGTGTATCGCATGAAGGAAGACGGCTTGGTGGACACCGCGCCCTGCGAGGACGACGGCCGCGTGACGCAGGTGCGCATCACCGAACAAGGGCGTGAGGCGATTGAACGTATCCAGGTCGCCACGGGTGACGTGTTCAAGCGCAGTTTCACCGGCATGACCGAAGCGCAGATCCAGCGCCTGAACCGCATGCTCGAAACGGTTTTCGACAACCTTGGCGAACCCTAGATCAGCGGCGACACAACCTGTCAGGCATAACCAAATTCCTGGCAGGCTCGAACAAGCAGGCACGCGGGCATCGGTTTTTAATGCAAAGGTCTTTCGAGCGCCCCAGCGCGCGACGAATCCTTCATTGGAGCGCCACCATGCACATTGCCCTGCTGCCCTCAGTCGTTGCCTTCCTGGGTCGCGACCATTCCAACTTCATCAATGGCGCCGCGCACACCAGCGCGTCCACCCAGCGCATCGGCGTGGTCGATCCCGGAACCGGCGAGACCATCGCGCAGCTGCGTGACGGTCTCGCCGAGGATGTGAACCTGGCCGTCGACGGCGCCACCGCTGCCTTCAAGGGCGCCTGGGCGCAAGTCACCCCCTACCAGCGCGGCGTGCTGCTCAACCGCCTGGCCGATCTGATAGAGGCCAACGGCGAAGAGCTGGCGCAACTGGAAACCCTGAGTTCCGGCAAATCGATCAACCTGTCGCGGCATATCGAAGTGAGCCAGAGCGCCGTGTTCCTGCGCTACTTCGCCGGCTGGGCGACCAAGATCGGCGGCCAGACAATGACCCCGTCGTTCCCTTCAATGGCGGGTGAGCAGTACAGCGCCTACACCCTGCGCGAGCCGGTGGGCGTGGTGGCGGCCATTGTGCCGTGGAACTTCTCGCTTATGATCGGCGTGTGGAAACTGGGCGCCGCGCTGACCACCGGCTGCACGGTGGTGCTCAAACCCAGCGAATACACACCGCTGTCCCTGCTGCGCCTGGCGGAACTGGCGATCGAGGCGGGAATTGCGCCGGGCGTGATCAACGTGGTAAACGGGCGCGGCCAGGTGGGCCAGCAGTTGATCGAACACCCGGCCGTGCGCAAGGTGTCGTTCACCGGTTCGGTGCCCACCGGCATCGCGGTGGGCAAGGCCGCCATGGCGGCCGACCTGACCCGCGTCACCCTGGAGCTGGGCGGCAAGAATGCCGCCGCGCTGCTCGCCGATGCCAATGTCGATGACGCCGTAGCGCGCTTCGTGCAATCGGCCTATGTGCACCAGGGCCAGGTGTGCGCGGCCCCCGAGCGTTTGTTCGTGCACCGCTCCATCGTCGAGCAGGTGACGCAGAAGATGGCGGCGATGTTGTCGCAGATGGTCATAGGCTCGCCTCTGGATGAACAGGCTCAGTTCGGCCCGCTGTCGAACAAGCCGCACTTCGACAAGATCCTCGGCTTTTTCGACCGTGCCCTGCAGAGCAACCAAGTGATATGCGGTGCGCGTGCCGTGGACCGTTCCGGTTACTACGTGGAACCGACGCTGATCATCGCCAACGGCAAGGACGATCCGCTGCTGCACGAGGAAACCTTCGGCCCGGTGGTATGCGTGCTGGCGTTCGACGATGAAGAAGAACTGGTCACCTTGATGAACGACAGCCCGTTCGGCCTCACGGCCAGTATCTGGACCAACGACTTGTCCAGGGCCTTGCGCCTGATCCCGCGAATCGAGGCGGGGACGGTGTGGGTCAACATGCACACATTTGTCGACCCAAGCGTGCCATTTGGCGGGATGAAGGCGTCGGGCATGGGGCGTGAATTCGGCAGTGCGTTTGCAGTGCGTTTATCGACGACTACACCGAGCTGAAATCCGTGATCATGCGCTATTGACCACGCCGGACCTGTGGCGAGGGAGCTTGCTCCCACGCCGCATCCAGGCTCAGTGCCCGCGGCGCCTATAGCTGCTGGGTGTCAGCCCCGTCTGATTCTTGAACGTCTTGGAAAAATGCGCCGAATCGGCGAAGCCCCAATAGCTGCCGATCTCGGTGATCGAGCGATGTGCGCAAACGGGATCGCGAAGGTCCTGTGCGGCCTTCAACAGCCGCTCACGCAGAATATAGCGGCAGACGCTGTCGCCACTCACCTCAAACAACCTGTAGAGCTGGCGGCTGGAGATGCCCAGCTCTTCGGCCAGCGACGCCGGCGACAGCCGGGGTGAGTCAAGCCGCTGCTGGATGACGGATTGCACTTCATGCAGCTGCCACCCAGGGCAATGGTCGCTCGCACGGTACTCCAACACCGAGGCCAGCAACGCAACCAACGCCCTTTGCAGACCATCACCATCCTGCGGGCAAGACCACTGAGCCAGCTCACCCGCAGCGACCTGCCGTACCAGCGTGCCGAGCAGTTGGCCACACACCCCCGTGGTCGACAGCTTGCCGAAGCGGCTACGGTCCAGCCCCTTGAGCAACTCACACGGCAACGGGATCGACACATGGGCGAACAACCCTTTGGGGGTCATTTTCACCGCGCCGGAAAAGTCCAGCAAAGCCAAGTCACCTGCGTGCAGGTCAAGCACCTTGTCGCCCAGCTCAATGACCATCGAGCCCTGCTGCTGCAATACAAGAAAACACCGGGCCGATGAGCTGCGCCCGCTTGAGCGAGCGGCCTTGGCAATCACACTGGCATTGCTGCGAATGTGGGCGACCGCCGTGGTGCCCACCAGCGTCTGTTGCATTTCCCCGATGAAAAGGCTCTGGCAATGGTCATAGCGCGTGTCGAAACGACCGCAGGTCGCGCGCACACATTCGTTCCAGGTCGACAATGTTTGACCACGCATGGGTATTCCCCCTCTTCACTCGCTCACAATCCGGACATCACGGCGGTACCCGAAGCCTGGATGCGATGGAACGCCAACTGGGCTCTCAACACCGCCGCGCCATAGATGGCCAGCACCGCCACCGAACAGGCACCCGAGAACACCAACACCGCCGAGTAGCCGAATGCCTCGATCAGAAAACCACCGATGGCCGGCCCGAATGCCGCACCGAGGGACAGGCACAGCGCGCCCAGCGCGACAAGCTTGCCCGACAGGTCGAACTCAGCCATGACGCCGAAGGTGTAAGCCAGCACGAAGCCGATCGAAAAGAGAAAGCAAATAACGCCTACCACGTAGGTCGTCAGGGAAGAAAACTGCGCCAGTGCCACCAGGCCCAGTAACTCGGCGAGGATAACCACAGCCACCGGCATGAAGCGCCCCACCTTCAGGCCGATCGCCGACGCGATGAAGCCGCCGCCGGCATTGATCAAGAAACCCAGCGCCAGCACCATGCCGATGGTGTCGGAGGCCAGGCCGGTCTTTTTCCCCATAAGCTCCAGGAATGCCCACACCGACATGATGCCGGTCAGGAAAATCAGGCTGGCCACCAGGCTCAACCATACGATGATGCGACTCTCGGCGGTCGCAATCCGCCCGGCGTTCCCTGGCACCTCCAGCTGTCGCTCGCTACGGCGCGGTACCCAGGGCAGCGGCAGGATGCCCATCACCGCCATGGCAATGGCGATGGTGATCAGCATGCCTTCAAAGCCCCACACCGGCGCCACCGCCACGGGTAGCACGATGAGCAGGAAGGCGCCCGGCACGGTCTCGATACCCAGCTTGAAACCAAACGCACGCTCAGGCTGCGAACTGTCACCGAAGATCGTCATCGCCAAGGCATACAAGGCACCTGTCCCGGCGCCCGCCAGAGCCATGATCGCCAACAGCGCTTCATAGCTAGGTTCTCGCAGCACAAACAAGATCGCGCCCACCACCAGCGCTGACGAAAGTGCCGAAATGACCCGCCAACTGAGCCGGTGAATCCACAGCAGGGACGCCAGCCCGAACGCGCCAAACCCCAGGTTCATGGCCATGGCCAGGTTGCCCAGTTGGTGCTCGCCGAGCCCGAAACGCTCGGCAAACGCGCCAAACAGCACGGGCAGCACGTTCAATAACAAGGCACCTGCACCCGAAACCAAGCCTGCACACACATAGACAGAGGTCTTATCGATCGAATTTATTTTTGTAGTTTTCATCCAGGTATCCCGGTTTTTTTAAACAGAAGCTCACGCTTACTTAACGACGGCAGTCACCGCGCTAGCGCGGGCAGGCGTGCGAAGGGTCACGCAATACGCGACCAGCGAGCCCAGCCCGCAACACCCCACCACCCAACACATCGGCCAGGCGCTGCCATCAGCCAAATGACTGACCCACAGGCTGGCCAACGCCCCAGTGGCAAATTGCACCGAAATTCCCAGCGCCACGCTCGCGCCGGACTGGCGTGGAAACAGCATCATCAGGCTGGCCATGCAATTGGCGCCGATCAAACCGGTCACGCCCATGTACAGCACCATGCAACACACGATGCTCGCCAGCCCACCCCATTCGGTATACCCGACCAGCATCAGCGCCAGCCCTGCCCCGCTCACCAGCACCGCACCGACGCCTAGCATGCGTTGCGGCCCAAAACGACCCACCCAACGCGCGTTGATGAAGGTCACCAGGATGATGCCGAGGATGTTCAGGGCGAACAAAGCGCTGAACACCCGGGGCGAGACACCGAAATACACGACGTACACAAAAGGCGAAGCCGTGATAAAGGCGAACATGCCGCCAAACCCCAGGGACATGCACAGGATCAGCGCCATCGCCCTGGGTTGCCGGGCGATGGTCAGGTACGCCGCGAAGGCCGCCCCAACGGACGCCCCGCGATCCTGTACCGGTAGGCTTTCCTTAAGGGTCAGGGCCACCAGCAACAGGCACAGGCTGGACAGGATGAACAAGGTGGCAAAGATCGTGCGCCAACCCTGGATCAGCACCAGCCAGGTCCCGATCATCGGCGCGACCAGTGTCGCCATCATCGTCAGCACGTGCATCCACGACAGCACTTTGGCTGCCTCCGCCAGGCCTACCCTGTCCCGGGCGACGGCGCGTGCCAGCACCAGCGCGCCCGCGCCACCCAACGCCTGGAAGAAGCGCCAGGCAATCAGTTGCTCGACGCTACCGGCAAACAGGCAACCCAGGGTCGCAGTCGCGTACAGCACCAGACTGCCGAGCAGCAACGGGCGCCGGCCATAGCGGTCGGACAGCGGGCCGTAGCACAGCATGCCCAGGCACAGCCCGGCGAGAAACGCGCTGATGGTGTGCTGCACCTGCGCGGTGCTGGTCGACAAGTCATCGGCGATTTGCGGAAAACTGGGCAGGTAAGTATCAATCGAAAACGGCCCAAAGGCCGTCAGGGATGAGAGCAATACAATCAGACGTGCCCGCGGTTTCATCGGCCGGGAATCGCGAGGCCGTCAAGAAATACGATGACCAGCCGGTTGAACGTCTCGCCCTGGTCGTCGTGCACATAGTGGCTGGCGTCCGCGACTTCGGCCGTGCGCACGTGCGCATTGCTGTCGCGCATGGCTTGCAGCGTCGCCGCCGGCAAAAAGTCCGAGCGCATACCGCGAATGAACAATGTCGGACAATCCAGCGCGCGTACCGCCGGCCACAGATCGGTAGGCTCAATGCTCAGGCGCGCCTCGGCGATGCCTTGTTGATCGTGGCGCCAGGTGATCGCGCCCGCGCTGTCCTTCATCGAGTGCGCCAGCCGCGACGTCAGGCCCTGCGCCGACAAGCCAGGACGCGACGCCTGCCAGAACGCACGGGCGGCGTCCCAATTGTCGAAACGCAACGGGGTCTGGTTCATCTCGCGACGAATGCGCGCAGCACCGTCGCCCTGGCTGGAGGAACCAGGCCCGATGTCTTCGATGATCAGGCCAATCAAGCGCCCCGGCTGCTGCCGTGCGTATTCCAATGCGTTGGCGCCCCCCAGCGAGTGGCCCAGCAACACGAACCGCTGCAAGCCGACATAGGCGACAAAGTCCTGCAGGTCTTCCACATAGGACTGCGTGTGATAACTGTCGGCCGGTGCCCAGTCACTCAGCCCGCGTCCGCGCTGGTCCAGGGCATAGATGCAATAGCCATCGCCCAGCGCTTCTACCAGCGACTCCCAGGTCTGGGCGTAAGCGCGCAAACCATGCAGCAGCACCAGCGGCACGCCGCCCGGCTTGCCCCAGCGTAGAAAATGCAGACGCAAGCCTGCGCGATTGGTGAAAAAAATGCTGTCTGGGGACATTGTCTGGTTCCGCCGCTCAGTAAAGGAGAAACACCGTTTTTCTGGGACTGTTGCGGTGCATGTGATCTAGAAACGATCAAACCGATAAGGGCTCGGGTCGATGATCGGGGTATGCCCGCTGACGATATCGGCGGCCAAGTGGCCCGCCGCCGGCGAGGTGCCGAAGCCGTGCCCGGAGAAACCGGTGGCCACGGTCAGGCCGGGGATTTGCGCGACCGGACCAATCACCGGATTAGAATCCGGGGTGACGTCGATCGTACCGGCCCAGGCCTGGGCAGTCCTGGCGTGTTCGAACACCGGCCAGGCCGCCTTGAGGTTGTTCATCGCATCGTTATTGAGCCGCGGGTTGACCGCCGGGTCCTGTACGCGCACGCGTTCGAACGGGCTGACACTGTCGGCCGACCAACGTCGCGAAAGCACCAGGTCATTGAAGAAATACGTGCCCAGTGACACGTTCAATACGCTGCGCTGCGCGCGAAACTGCGGCATGTATTGCCTGGCCAGCAACAGGTGATCGAGGGTCAGGAAAGCATCCAGTTTACCGCGCTGGGTGATGATGAAGCCGCCGTCCTTGTGCTTGCGAAACGAAAAGTCCGGCGCGCCCACGGCAATTTCGGTGGGGCCCTGCATCGGATGGGTGCGCAACACCGAACAGGTCAGGGCCAGGGTCGGCAACGACACCCCGAGGTTGCCCAGGAAGCGTCGCGACCACATGCCGCCAGCCAGTAACACCTGGTCGCAGCGGATCTCGCCTTTTTCAGTGACCACGCCGCTGACTTTGCCAGCGGACATCTGCAGCGTACGCACTGCACACTGCTCGATGATCACCACGCCCAGGGCCATGGCGGCCTTGGCGATCGCGCTGCTGGCCAGGGTCGGTTCGGCGCGCGCGTCGGAGGGTGTGTAGATGCCGCCGGCCCACTCACCGGCGCCGCCCGGCACTTTTTGTGCGATTTCGCGGTTGCTCAGCAGCCGAGAATCCAGTGACAGGTGCTCGACCGATTTGAGCCAACCTTCATGCATCGCCATTTGCGCCTCGTTGCGGGCGACGAACATGATGCCTTCCTGGCGATAGCCCACATCCGCACCGACGCGATCGGGCATTTGCGCCCATAAGCGGTCAGCGGCCAGGGCCAGCGGAATATCGTGGGCGTGACGACTGGTCTTGCGTACCCAGCCCAGGTTGCGTGAGGACTGCTCGCCGGCGATACGGCCTTTTTCCAGGACCACCACCGGGATATTGCGTTCGGCCAGTGTCAGTGCGGCAGTCAAGCCAATGATGCCGCCGCCGATGATGACGACGGCGGTCGTGGAGGGAAATTCGGTGGACGTATTCACGGGCGCAATAGTCGGGGCCATGATCAAGACTCGCAAAACAATAGAGTTCGGCCACGCGAGGACGCGGCCGCATAATGGGTCACTGCGACAGGCGAATCACTTCGACCTGGGCCTTGGAGGCGTTGCGATACGCCGTCACTTCCAGCTCCACCTTGTATACCGTCGAACCCAGCGGCGGGCAGGTGACGGTACTGGCTGGGTCGACACCACGGAACTTCTCGCCGATCAGGCCCATCACCGCTGGCACGTCCTTGGGGTCCTGGATAAATACCCGCGAGCACACCACATCGGCCAGGCTTGCATCGACGGCGGCCAGCGCGGTTTCGATGTTGGCGAATACCTGATGCGTCTGCTCAAGGATGTCCTCCGGGATCAGTTTCGTCTGCGGGTGGCGCCCGGCGGTATTGGACACATAGATCCAGTTGTCCACCATCACCAGGCGCGAATAGCTGGCCTGGTCTTCAAAGGGTGAGCCGGTCTTGAGCTTGATGATTTTGGTCATGTCGTAAGTCTCGTCAGTGGGTTAAAGGATGGCTTAGCGCAGGACGGGGGTTTCCCACAGGTTAAGCTTCACGCCGATGCCTTTTTCCACGGCATTGCGATACACCACGGTGCCCCAGGCCACGTCTTCCACAGGCATGCCGCCCACCGACATGATGATGATCTCTTTATCATTGCGACGGCCCTGGGCATCACCGGCGACGATCTTGCCAATGTCTTCGAGCTCTTCGGGCTGCATCGTGCCTTCGGCGATCATGTCCATGAACCGCACACCGATGACCGGCACGCAGTGGTGCGCAGGCTTGGGCAATTCTTCGAACCAGGCTTCGTAGAGGCCGGTGTTGTCCAGCACCTTGCGCACGTCGGCGCGCTCCATCCCCTCGTCCAACGAGCAGGATGCCGGCATGGCCATGAAGCAACCCGGCTTGACCCACTCGCGCTTCACAATTGGGTAGTTTTTGGGGTCACCTGTCTCACCGGAGCTACAATAAGTAACAAGGTCGGAACCACGGACCACCTCTTCGAGGCTGTCGACCACGGTGATCGTGGTCACCTGTGGGTAGGTGTCTTTCACCCAGCCAATAAAATCATTCAGGCTTTTCTCGCCACGACCCTTGATCTTCAAGGTATCGATATGCGGGCAAACGGCGATGAAAGCGGCGAGCGTGGTCTTGCCCATCACGCCAGGGCCGAGCAGGCCGACCACTTTCGAGTCCTTGCGGGCCAAGTGCCGTGCGCCCACGCCGGGGATCGCACCGGTGCGATACGCCGACAGCAGGTTGGCAGACATATGCGCCAACGGTGCGCCGGTGTCGGGGTCGTTGAGGGTGAACATCAGGATCGAACGTGGCAGGCCTTTTTCGCGGTTGGCGATATTGGAGCCGTACCATTTGACGCCTGCGGTGCAGAAGCTGCCGCCCAGGTAGGCCGGCATTGCCATCATGCGGCGGTCAGCGGTGGGCTTGGGCATGTTCGGGAAAGGCGAATCCTTCGGAAACACCACCATCGCGCCGTGAGAATCGTTGTTTGGTCCGGCCATGCGGTAGTCACCGCTATAGAGCAGGCCGAACATCTCCTCCATGGTATTCACACAGGCAAGCATGTCGGTTACGCCTGCGCGGATCATGTCCTGCTCGGACAGATAGATGAAGTCAATTTTTGTGGTAGTGGACATTATTATTCTCGACGGAAGATGAAGTCGCTGCGGTAGGCGCTGCTCCCACGCTATCGAGGTCGAGTATCAGTGAGTGTTTCAGGGCGGTATTGTAAATTTCGGACATCAAGCTTCGTCTCCGTCCGCAGAGTTGGCGCGATAAATGCGTGAATATTCCCGCATATCCCACGCCAAGGTCCGGCCATGCCCAACCTGTGTTCACCGCCGCTGCGGCAAACCGCTTACGAACAACCCTGGTTCGTACTCAACTCTTCACGGTATTCGGTAATGCCCTCCGAGCACCCGGCGATTTCGCATTTCTACGCCTTCGATGTCGCTCACTCGGCGGATCTGCTGGCGGTGCCGGACGGCTGCGTGGATATCGTGTTCGACTGTGACGCCACGCGCCCAAGTGTGAGGATTTGTGGTACCCCGCTGGAGGCGCAGCAGGTCGAACTGCTGCAGGGTCATCATTACTTCGGCGTGCGCTTTGCGCCGGGGGTTATCCCAGGTTTCATCAACGTTGTGGCCGAGGACCTGACCGAACAGGAATGGGATCTGCTGGAAGTGTCTACGTTTGCCCAGCGCATTTTCGAAAGCATCGTCCAGGCCCCGCAGTTGCAGGAGCAGATAAAGCTGTTCAGCGATTACCTGGCCCCGCGCCTCATCGGCCGAAGCTCCAAACTCACGACCATGGTCATCCAACAGGCGCTTGCGCATCGCGGTGACCTGCGTATCCAGCAACTGGAAGAACTCAGCGGGTACACCAGCCGCACGATTCATCGCCAGTTCAGCCAGGACACCGGCCTGTCGCCCAAGACGTTCTGCCGGATCATTCGCTGCCAGGCGGCGCTGGAAACCCTGAACACCCGGCACGATGTGTCGTTCTCAGACCTGGCCCTGGACCTGGGCTTTTCCGATCAGTCGCATTTCCTGCGCGACTTCAAGAAGCTGGTCAGTACGACGCCCTGCGATTACCAGCGCAAAATGCTGCAGAGCGCCTACGCCGAGCGCATCCGCTTCGCCTGAGTGCCCTCCCCCAGTTGCGCGAAAAAATAGTTCAGCGAAAAATTAATTCCCCTCTCCATCATTTCTCCATAAAACCTTCGCCGAACGTGCATGCTTGCGGTGCATCATTCAATCCGTTGCTAAAAAGCAGTGCACCCATCGAGCAGACCATGACTGAACCACTCCTTGCATCGCCCTCCAACCAGGCGCTGGTGCTGATCGCCGAAGACGAGCCGGAAATCGCCGACATCCTCACGGCCTACCTCAAGCGTGCAGGTTTTCGTACCGCCCATGCGCAGGATGGGCGTCGTGCGCTCGAACTGCATCAACTGCTCAAGCCAGACCTGGTGCTGCTCGATGTGATGATGCCCAAGCTGGATGGCTGGATGGTGCTGGCGGAGTTGCGTCATCGCGGTATCACGCCGGTGATCATGCTGACTGCACACGACCAGGACATGGACAAACTCATGGGCCTGCGCATTGGTGCGGACGACTACATCGTCAAACCCTTCAACCCGGCAGAAGTCATCGCCAGGATCCAGGCCGTGCTGCGCCGCTGCAGCGATCAAGGCCGTGGCGCCGACCACCGGGTGCTGCGCGTCGACGCCTTTGAAATCGACATCGACAGCCATGAGGTGAACGTACACATCGGCACGCAAAAACTGCCGTTGCACCTGACGGTGACCGAATTCAAGTTGCTCGCACAGCTGGCCAAGGCGCCACGCCGCGTGTTCAGCCGTGCCGAACTGCTGGTGCTCTGCTCGCCGGAGAGCGACAGCCTGGAGCGAACCGTCGACAGCCATATCAGCAAGTTGCGTCGCAAGATCGAAGACCTTGGCCTGCATGGCGTACCGGCCAGCATCCGTGGCGTCGGCTACCGGTTTGGGAGCCAGGCATGAAAGTCGCCAACAGTTTGAGCCGGCAGATTATCGTGTCGATGTCGGCCGTGGTGATGTGCGTGATCGCGCTTGCGCTGGTCGGCTCCTACATCTTCTATGCATTGCTCTGGACCTTTTCGCCGCCGACGGAGTTGGAGATGCAGTCGGATGAGTGGCTGCCCAGCAGCGTGGAATGGGTGTGGATGGGCTTGATTACCTGCGTCAGCCTGGGCGTCGGCGTGGCGGTGGCCGTCAAATTGTCCAAACGTATTCTGACACCGCTCAACTCGGTTGCCGTGAGCCTGCGCAGCCTGGCCGACGGTGACCTGGATGCCCGCGCCGTGGCGCCTGATCTTTCCCTGGGCGAAGCTGCCCTGTTGGTGGATGACTTCAATAGCATGGCGAACCGACTCAAACGCATGGCCGAGGAACAAGCCTTCTGGAATGCCGCGATTGCCCATGAACTGCGCACCCCGCTGACCATCCTGCGCGGTCGTTTGCAGGGGCTGGCCGAGGGCGTATTCGAACCGGACACCGCGCAGTTCTACAGCCTTCTGGGCCAGGTCGAAGGCTTGACCCGCCTGGTCGAAGACCTTCGCGTGGTCGGCATGGGCGACAACGGCCACCTGGAATTGGCGCTCAAGGAGGTGGAGCTGGCCGATGCACTGGAGGCTGAAGCGCGCTTGTTCGAGCCCAGCCTGAACAGCGCCGGTTTTGCGCTGCAATTAAACCTGCGCAAGGGCCCGGTGTACTGCGACCCCGATCGCATCTGCCAGGCTTTGCTCGCGCTGCTGGACAATATTCGCCAGCACGCCACACCGGGCACCGTCAGCATTGAACTGGGCGGTGACGAGCGAGGCCACTTCCTGAGGGTCGCGGATGAGGGTCCAGGGGTCGACGCAGCATTCGCCACACACATTTTCGATGCGTTTCAGCGTGGCGAAAGCTCACGCTCGCGTGCCCAAGGCGGCAGTGGGCTGGGCCTGGCCGTGGTGCGGGCAATTGCCCTCGCCCATGGCGGCGCAGTGACCTGTCGAACAGCGATAAACAGCGGCACGGTGTTTGAACTGAGTTTGCCATGCGGCGCCTTGTTTACTACTCAAGCCTGACAATCAATCAACAATTAATACCCTCTAAGGTGATGGCATGCGTCTCTCTATTGGCCTGTTCAAGAGAGCAATAAAATATCGCCACTTTGCCTTACTGGACATACACGGACGTTGCGTTGCTTTCATGAGTTGCGAAGGGATTCCTGCCAAGGGTGAATGGGTGGAAGTCAACGAAGTCAATCTCGCCTGGCTCAGCCAAACGCTGCCAGGCCAGGAGCGCCGGGGCCGCGAATAGCCGCATCGCCTGCCGCCTGTCTCTGATGTTTAACATTATTACGTGGATAACTGTTATGCCGACACAGCCTTCAGTTCGGAACACTATCGACCTTAAACTAGTGGAAGCGTCACTGACGCTCTACACGTTTAAATTGAGAAAGTTGCAACGTTTCTGGATTCCCCTGCAGAAGTACGCGCCGCAGTGTGTATTGGCGTTGTGGCTGATCGGCGTGTGCGTGTCTTTAGTGACGCTGTCGTATTACCACTGGCTGGTCATCGCCCCCGCTATTTGTCTGTTGATCACCGTGGAAATCATTATCGAAGAAATACAGATCGATCTTTTATTGATGACCGATGAAGCGCGATATCTGCTCGATGTCACCCGTGGCCTCTATCAGCGCACTACGCGCGCCGCAGGCGCCCCATGCAGCCCGTAACGCCGCCGATTCTGCTCGAAGAGAGTAAAAAACTGGGTCAGCAATCCGCCAGCCAGACCCTCAAGGCGATCGCCAAATCCTATCCCGGCAAACTGTTCGGCACCTTGTCGCTGGTCGCGTTGGAGAATGCTTTGCTGCTGGCCTACCCGTTGTTCGCCGGGTTTGCCGTCGACTCGATCATCCGTGGCGATGTCGGCAGTGCCGTGTGGTACGCCGCCGTAGTCCTCGGTTTCTGGGTGGTCGGCGCGGCTCGCCGGGCCCTGGATACGCGCACGTTCACGCGCATCTATGCCGACCTCGCGGTGCCGGTGATTCTCAACCAACGCCTGCAACGCCACAGCACCTCCAGGGCGGCGGCGCGAGTGGTACTGGCGCGGGATTTCGTCGATTTTTTCGAAAAGCATGTGCCCACCATCGCCACTGCGCTGGTGTCGGTTGTCGGCGCGGCGGGCATGCTGTTGGTGATCGAGCCCTGGGTCGGCCTGGCCTGCCTGCTCGCACTGCTGCTGTGCGTTACCCTTATGCCGGGCTTCGCGCGGCGCAACCAGCGCTTGCATGAGCGCTTGAACAACCGCCTGGAAAAGGAAGTCGGTCTGGTGGAAAAAGTCGGCGCCAACACCCTGCGCCGTCACTACCACGTGCTGTCGCGATTGCGAATCGGGCTGTCCGACCGCGAGGCCGTCGCCTTCCTGTCCATTGGCTTGCTGGCGGCGCTGCTGTTCGTGGTTGCCATCAGCCAACTGGCCTTGGCGCCGCAGGTAAAGGCCGGGCATATCTATGCGGTGATGACCTACTTGTGGACCTTCGTCAGTTGCCTGGATGAAGCGCCGTCGACGATCGACCAACTGGCGCGGCTCAAGGATATCGGCAAGCGCGTGGACCCGGGGCTGGCTTAAAGCCTTGGCAGATGGGCGATGCACGTTGCACCCCTGTGTGTTTCCTTGCGTCATCCTGGCAACGTTGAAGATCTTCCCGCATTGGCGCGCGCTTTGTCGTGTCATTACGACGCTCGGCGCGTTTCGGACGGCGATTCGCCGAACAACTCACGGTAATGCGTGGCGAAATGGCTCAGGTGAAAAAAGCCCATCGCCACGGCAATCTCACCGATGTTTTTCTCGCTCGCAGGGGTTGCGATCAACTGTCGCCTGACGGCGTTGAGGCGCAAATTGCGCAGGTACTCGACCGGTCGCATATCGGTGACGGCCTGGAAACTATTTTGCAGGGTCCTGCGACTGACGTGCAGCTGCTCACACAGATCAAGAATGCTCAACGGCGTATCGCCGCTGGCAATGATCAATTCCTGGCTGCGCCGGACCAGGTAGGCACTGACGGCGAAATTGCCACGTCGGCAACGCACCTCGTCGCTGGCGTGGCTGAACAGATCGAGGAACGCGCCAAGCAATTCATCTTCCAGCATCTTTTCCGAGGCCGGGTTTATAGCGCCTGCATGTTCCAAAAAGTGACGAAACAGCGGGTGGATGCGCTGGCGAATGCGCAACAGTAACGTTTCATCCACGCTGAGCGCAGACACGCTGGTCAAGCGTTTGAGCTGGTCGTTGGAGAGTTCGAAGGCGGCCAGTTTGGCAAAGCGCACGGCATCGACATTGAGTGCGAAAAAGTGCGTGCCTTGCGGCGCATGCAACACGAACTCTTCGCCGTCACGCAACAGCACCACGCTTTGCGCGCTCACCTGCTGGCCTTGAACCACCGGCGGGCTGCCCAGTGACATGGCCGCACACAAGCGACCCTTGGGCGAGCGGCCATGCTGTACCACACGTTTATCCAGCACCTCCTGGAATATCTGGAAACGATCGCCGGACAACTGCCACAGTTCGCTGGTCAGGCAACCGCGACCGAGCTGGTCATAGACCTGCTGCCAACCCTGGATCGAGCCGGCGTGCTGTTGAGAGTCATTGAAGGTACGGACTTCGGCGAGCATATGCGTGATTCCTCGGCGGCCAGATTGTTTTTTTTGGCCTGAAGGCGGGCTCAGTCATCCATAACAGTCGCTGGCGATTGCGCAGGCACGAGGCCTGTGCGGAAATCCAAAGCCAGTTCCGTGCCAAGCATGCGCAAACGATAAGCGCCCGGTTGTATACCCAGCGGTGCCAGCAACGCACCGGACAACACGACCTGCCCGACGCCCACGGGATGACCGTCCGCGAGCAGACGCCGCACCAGCCAGCACAGGTTGAACAGAGGGCTGTCTTCGCGCGCCTGGGTATCACCGCTGCCGAGCAATGCGCCCTCATGCTCCAGGCGATACGCCACGCAGGCATGCCGCACCGCATCGAACGGCACGCGCGGCCCGACACAGTAAAGCCCTGCGGCGGCATTATCGGCCAGGAACGCGCCAAGCCCGAAAGCCCAGCCCTGCCAGCGGCAGTCGGCGATTTCGAAGGCCGGGGCCACCTCGGCAATTGCCGCCAGAATCTCCTCGTCACGGTAATCGCCTGGCGCCAGGGGCCGCCCGAACACCAGCGCCAGTTCAACCTCCAGCTTGGGCTGGATCAGCCGCGCGAACGACACCGTGCTGCCCGGCTCGACTGCCATGGCCGACGTGAGCGCGCCATACACTGGTTCATCAAGGCCAAAACGCGCCTGCGCCGCCCGGCCGGCAAAGGCCACCTTCCAACCGCTCAGGCGCTCACCACCTGCCAGGCGCTGTGCCAGGCCCTGGCGCAACAGCGTGTAACCTTGCTGCTTGTCCAGCGCCTCGGGCGGCAACGGTGCAATGGCGCGCGCGCTATGCCCGGCCTCGTGCAGTTGAACGAGCAACTCGTCAGCGCCACTCATGACAGTTGCTCCGCCAGCTTGCGCAGCACGCCGTCAAGCCGCTCAGGCGTGGTGATGGCGGCGACGAAGCGGTCCGGACGCACTACAACGATGCAGTCACGCACCTTGGAGAACCATTCGCCCAGGCGGTTATCCACGTCCTCCACACTCAATGCATCATTGGCTGTCAAGGGCTGGTTACGCCCAACGCCGCTGCGCGAACGATTGACCTGGATGAAACGTGTATCCCAGCGCGTCCAATACTCGGCCATCGCCTCACTGAGATGCTCACGCGGGTTCACGCGATAACCCAGCACGGCATAACCATTGCCGAGCACCTCGTCCAGGCGCCGACGCTGGCCCTGGTCGTCTTCGATATTCGGCTGGATGAACAACTGCCCGACCAGATCATCCTCACGCAACTCGGCCCGCTCGTGATACACCAGCCCCTTGGTGATGGTGGCCTTGGGTTTGAACTTGAATTCCAGCAAGTGCGAGCGCAGGTTATCCACGCTGTTGACCGCCTGGAACAGCCAGTCGCGTACGCCGGCCATCAGCGGGTTAGTCAAGCCGAGGACCGCACCCATGTTGTCGGCCAGCGCCACCAGTTCGGTCGCGTGACCACGCCGCTCCTGGTCGTAGGTAGCGAGGATCGACGGCGCCGCGCGGCCCTGGATGATCGCTGCCAGTTTCCAGGCCACGTTGGCCACGTCGCGCAGGCCCGAGTTGAGACCCTGCCCGGCCCACGGCGGGGAGATATGCGCGGCGTCGCCCACCAGTGCCACACGCCCTTCGACAAAGCGCGCGGCGACCCGCGAGTGGTGGGTATAGGCTCGGATGCGGATGACGTTGAGGTTGTTCACGGCATCGCCGATATGCCCGTGGATCAGTTTGCGAATCGTCGCCTCTTCGCACATTTTCGCTTCGTCCTCGCCCTCCATCAGCATGAATTCCCAGCGTCGCTGCTGGTAAGGCAGGTAGATGCACACGAAGGGCCGCTGCGGGTCGGCATGCAGCGCTGTGTAAGGCGCATCAAGTGTGTCGTTGGCGGTGTCGACCACCACCCACTTGCGCGGATGGGTCAGCCCGAGCAGTTCGATGCCGAGCTTTTTGCGCACGGTGGAGCGTCCGCCGTCGGCACCGATCACATAGTCAGCCTGGAGCTGGTAGATCTCGCCGTCGGCATCGCGCACCTGCAGGGTCACACCCTCGGCATCCTGATCGAGTTCCAGCAATTCGTGGCCCTGACGCAACTCAACGCTGGCATGCTGGCCGAGGTGTTCACGCAGGGTACCTTCGAGCAACTGCTGCATGAAGATATTGCGCATCGGCCAGCCGTAATGCGCAGTGCTTGGCTTGACCTCGGCGAAGCACACGCCGCGCGCATTGTAATAGCGCAGCGGTACGTCGCAGATCATGTCGCGCACCGCCAGCTCGGCGATGCCGATGCCCTGCAGCACACGCAACGCCTCATCGTCCATGCCTACTGCACGGGGATAAGGCAGGATGCCGTCGGCCAGCTCAAGGACGACGCAGTCGACACCGTACATTCCCATAGAGTGCGCGGCCGTAATGCCGTTGGGGCCCCCGCCCACGATGACAACTTGGGTCTTCTCCTGCTTCATCGCTATTCACCGCTTTTCTTGTTGTGGTTTGAGTCCAGCACCGCTTGATCCTGCGCGTTTATCAGTGCAGACCGTCAAGGCCTTTTACGTCTTCGGCTTTCAGCCCGCCCAACCGCGCATGCAGGCGTCCGCGTGTAGCGAAGGCCCAGATCACGACGATCTCATCCGGCGAAGGGCCGTCGCCGAAGGTCACCGAGAAACTGTCGTAGTGCGAACGCACGTACAGGGCGTCCTTGTGCGCCAGCGGCACGTCGATGGTCGAACCTGGGCCACCTCGCTTGCCGGTGGACGGCACCCACGACTGGCCACCGCCCAGGGCGACGCGAATCGGATCGGCGGCCGGGTTGGTCAGAAACGCATTACCGTGCTCGTACTCGCCTGCGCTGCCCACCAGAATGGCCTTGCCGTAACTTTCAATCTGACGCGAGCCGGCCAGGGCCTGGATACGTCGGCCGAATTCTTCGCCCAACAGCGGGGACGGCTCGATCAATTGCGAAAGGTCTTCGCTGTAGCGGCCGGCATACGGGTTGGCGATCACCGCAGCGATGGCGTATTTGAACACCGGTTTGCCATCGGCCAACTGGCCGGTTTCATTGGCCAGCGTCTCTTCAACGAAGCTGTACCACTTGCGGATGTGATAGCTGGCGAAGTTTGCGGTTTTCATCGGGTCTGCCTCTGTTCAAAGGGGGTCGAGTGGGTCAAGCGTGATGTTGCGACTCGGCGCACCGGCGGCCTTGAAGCGGGCCTTGCCGCACGCGTCGTCATGCTCGGTTTCGAGAAAAAATTCCATGCGATTGCAATCGGGATCGTTGAAATACAGGCCGTTGCCGATTTCATGATCGGTAATTTTCACCACCTCGACGCCCTTCTTCAGCAGCATGCCGTAGAGCTGGCGCAAGGTGGTCATGTCACCGGCGATTTCCAATCCGTAGTGCTGCAGCCCCAGCCCGCCCTGGTGGGCGCCGGGTTCTGCGCGAAGCAACGCGATGTCGTGATGCTTGGTGCCAAACGCCATCATCACCCAGCTCTCGCCACGGGCACTTTCGTGCATGCCCAGAATGTCGGCGTACCAGCGTGCCGACACATCAGGATCACTCACCCAGAGCGATAAGTGAGTTCGAAGGATTTCGACTTTCATCACTGTTTACCTCAGTTTTTCTTGACGATGGATTGATGCCCGGCCTTGATTTGCGCCACGGCAGGCGTCCACAGCACATCGGCGATCTCGCTGAATTCGCGCCAGTGCTTCTGCCAGCCATCACCGCCGTTGTCGGACGTAAACAAGTGCCCATACTTGGTCCCCGCCACAATCTGGCGCGGGTTGGCCGGGTTAAAGGCAATCGCCCAGACGCAGGAATTGGGTTGCTGCGGCAACGGCAGCACGTTCCAGCTGAGTGCAGCATCACGGGAGACGAGGATCTTGCTGGTGGTGCCCGGCGTACCATCGGAAATGCTCAGGTACAGCTCGTCCTGCGTGCCCAGCGGCGCATTCATGGCGCGCAAGTAGTAAAGGCCGAAGGCTTCGCGACCGACAATGCCGGTCCAGGTCAGACCCTCGTCCAGGCTGCGGTAGACCGCATTCACGCAGACCACCACGATGACTTTTTCGCCGTGATTGGGCAGTACCACAATGTTGTGGATGTCCGAGTTGTAGTCCCACAGCAGCCGGTCGTCGACACGGGTCCAACTGTCGCCGCCGTCACGGGAATGGAACAACCCGCCCTCCTCCAGGCCGAACCACAGCTGCTTGCGGTCGGTAGGGTCATAGGCGAAGGCCAGCAGCCGTGGACGACTGACACCGTCGCAGAACTCGGGAATTTCCACCGGGGCGCGATCCCAGCTCAGGCCGCCGTCCAGGGTGCGCCACAACACGGCACGCGAAGGCGCGCCGGTGCCGACGAAAATCCGTTGTGCATCCTGCGGATCAACCGCAACTTTCCACACGGTCTGCCCGTTGAAAGGCGAATCGATGCGCTGCCAATGCCCACCGGTATCGTGGCTCACACACAAGCCCACATCGGTACCGGCATAGATCCGCTCGGGCGTGTCGGGGTGCAGGCTCAAGGATCGGGTGATCGCATCGAACTCCAGGTCCTGCCCCAGGCCAAGGCGATGCCAGGTCTTGCCATCGTCGGCGCTGCGGATCACCGCTTGCCCGACGGTGGCGACCAAAAGGGTTCCACTACTCATCTGTGATACTCCTCAGATATAGATGCCACGGGTCAAACCGCCGTCGATGCCGATGGATTCACCGGTCACCGCAGCAGCTTTCGGCGACGCCAGGAAGCCAATCAGCCAGCCCATTTCAATCGGTGCGAGGGTACGGCGAATCGGCGTCGCGTCGATGTAGGCCTGCTCGACCTGCTCGGCGGTCTTGCCCTGCTTGACTGCTTCGCGCTCGTACAGCTCCTGGATATGCGGGGTATCGACGACGCCGGGGTGAATCAGGTTGACCGTGATGCCTGAAGGGCCGAGCTGGTCGGACAGGGTCTTGGTCATGTGCGCGATCGCCAGGTTGCGCATGCCCGAGAGCACTTTGCTGCTGCGCCCGGTGAGGCCGCCGATGTTGATGATGCGACCGAAACCGCCCGCCTTCATGTGCGGGGTCACGGCCTTGGCGCACCGGAAGTAGCCGATCACCTTGGTGTTGAGGTCCGACAGCAGTTCATCATCGCCGGCGTGTTCGATGTCATTGCGCACCACACCCGACGGCGCTGCGGCACCGTTGACCAGGATGTCGATACGGCCGAAGTGCTTGTGCGCCGCCTCGACCATCTCCGACACGGCCTTCATGTCATTGGTGTCACAGAACAGCGGCAGTACTTCATTGCCGGTCTGTGCGCTGATCTCTTCGGCCGCCAGTTGCAGGAACGCCATGCGCCGCGCGCAGATCACCACCTTGCAGCCTTCCTCGGAGAGAAAACGTGCGACTTCCTTGCCGATGCCCATACCGCCGCCGGTGACGATGGCCACGCGGCCTTTCAATTCCAGATCCATAGCAATTACCTCGTGTGATTATTCAGTTCAGGCCAGATCGACAAACACGCTTTTGGTCTCGGTGTAGGCGTCGATCACGTTCTTGCCCATTTCCCGGCCCCAGCCGGATTGTTTGTAGCCACCAAACGGCGAAGACGGATCGACCACGTTCCAACAGTTGATCCAGACCGAACCGGCCTTGAGCTGCGCGGCCACGCGGTGCGCCGAGCGCAGGTCGCGGGTCCACAGGCCGGCGGCGAGTCCATACGGCGAATCGTTGGCGCGCAGCACCAGATCGTCGATGTCGGTCCAGCTCATGACGGTGAGTACCGGGCCAAAGATTTCTTCGCGAGCTACGCAAGCCCGCTCGGCACGGTCGAGGAATACGCTCGGTTCAATGAAATGCCCATGCTTGAGGTGCTCGGGACGGCCGCCGCCGCAGATCAGTTCGGCGCCCTCTTCCTGGCCCCGTTGCAGGTAGCCCTTGACGGTGCTCAGTTGCCGCGCGGACACCAGCGGGCCCATGCTGCTGGCGGGGTCCAGGCCATTGCCAAGTACATGGGCGGCGGCATGGCGCTGGAGTTCTTCGAGTACCTTGTCGAGCACGCTGGCATGCACATAGAGGCGCGAGCCGGCCGTACACACCTGGCCCTGGTTGTAGAAAATCCCATCGGCGGCGCCCTTGGCGGCGCGCACGATGTCGGCGTCGGGCAGAATGATGTTCGGCGACTTGCCGCCCAGTTCCAGCGAGACCTTTTTCATGTTGCTGGTGGCCGCCTGTGCGATCAGGCGCCCGACCTGGGTCGAGCCGGTAAAGGCGATCTTATCCACGTCCGGGTGCTGTGCCAGCGGTGCGCCGGTGTCGGCGCCCAGGCCGGTAATCAGGTTGACGACGCCGGCAGGAAAGCCTGCGGCCTCGATCAGTTGCACCAGGCGGATCGCGATCAGCGGCGTTTGCTCGGCGGGCTTGAGCACAGCCACGCAACCGGTGGCCAACGCCGGGCCGAGCTTCCACACGCACATGGTCAGCGGGAAGTTCCACGGCACGATCAGCGCGCAGACACCGACCGGCTCGCGCAAGGTGTAGTTGAGCATTGGCGCGCCGCTTGCCGGTGATACAGGCAGCGTGCTGCCTTCGATCTTGGTGGGCCAGCCGGCGAAGTAGCGAATGATATTCGCCGCGCTGGCCGCTTCACCGCGGGCGTTGGCGATCGGCTTGCCGTTCTCCAGGGTGATCAGTTGCGCGAGTTCCTCGCGGTGCTGGTCCAACAGATCGGCCAGGCGAAACAGCAACAAGCCGCGCTGCGCCGGGGACTGCAAGGCCCAGGCGCCGGTAAAGGCTGCGCGCGCGGCCGCGACAGCCGCGTTCACATCGCGTTCATCGCCTTGGGCGACTTCGGTCAGGGTCTGTTCGGTGGCCGGGTTTTCCACGGCAAAGCGACGACCGCTGGCGGCGTCCTGCCAGGTACCGCCGATGAACAGGCGACCGGGCTGCGCCAGGAAGGCCTGGACGGCAGGTAATAATTCGAGCTGATGCATAGTCGACTCCTTCACAGCGCCATTTCGATCAGGCAAGGACCACGGTCAGCCTTGGCATTGGCCAGCGCCCGTTGCAGTTCGGCATTGGTCTGCACCGTGCAGGCCGGGACCCCGTAACCTTTGGCCAAGGCCTTCCAGTCAATACGCGGGCTGTCGAGCACGGTCAGGCGCAGGGCTTGCGGGTCCATTTCAGTCATGCCGAAGCGACGCAGCTCGTTTTGCAAAATCGCGTAGCGATGGTTGGCGGCAATCAGGATCACCACCGGCAACTGCTCGCGGGCGATGCTCCACAGGGTTTGGATGGTGTACTGGGCACTGCCGTCCGATTGCAGACAAAACACGCTATTGCCGCGTTCTGCCAAGGCTGCACCGAACCCCACCGGAATCCCCTGGCCAATCGCGCCACCTGTATTGGTCAATACCCGATGACGCGCGGCGCGGGCGGAAGCGGTAAAGAACGGGTAGCCGCAGGTGCCGCCCTCGACCGAGACAATGCTGTCATGAGGCAGTGACGCGGCCAGCACTTGGCCGATGGATTGCGGTGTCAGCTCGGCATGGCCGGGCGGCAGTTCGATACCCTGCGGGGTCGGTACATACGCCGGCGCATTCAGGGCATCGGCCAACGCCGCCAGCGCGCCGGCGACGTCGTCACCGACTTCGGCCAACGTCAGCAGACGCTCACGTTCAGCGAGGCGCGACGGGATGCCTTCGTAGCCAAAATAACTGATGGGCTCCGGCACGCCTGCGCATACGACAAGGTCGTACTGCTCAAGAATTTCAATCGCCACTTCCGGGAAATACGGCAGGCGATCCAGGTCCGGCAAGCCACCGCCACGGTAGCTCAGGCGCGGAAAGGTCTCGGCAAACAGGCGCACACCGGGCAGTTGCGCCAGGCGCCCCGCTGCTTCGAGGCCCGCGACCGACAAGCCCTCATCGCCGACGATAAACACCAGGCGCTGACCGTCACGCAGTGCCTGCGCCACGGTTTCGACCCGGTCACCGGCAAATCGGCGCACCGGCGCGCGCAACGGGTTGAACACACCGTCATGCTTCACCGCGTGGGCTTGCAGGTCCATGGGCAGAATCAAACTGGCGATCTGACCTTTGGCCTGCCAGGCCGCACTCACCGCTTCCTGCAAGTCTTCACCGATACCCGCCGCCGTGCGCGAGGTGCGCACCCAACCAGAGACGGTGCCGGCCAAGGCCTGGATGTCACTCGCCAAGGGCGGATCGTAGTTTACATGCCAGGAGGCGTGGTCGCCGATGACGTTAACGATGGGTGTATTGGCCCGACGCGCGTTATGCAGGTTGGCGATGCCATTGGCAAAGCCTGGGCCCAGGTGCGTCAGGGTCATCGCCGGTTTGCCGGCGATGCGGCCATAGCCGTCCGCCGCACCGGTACATACCCCTTCGAACAACGACAACACCGGCTTGAGGGCAGGTGCGCTGGCCATGGCCGCCACCAGCGGAATCTCGGTGGTGCCCGGGTTGGCAAAGCAGTACTCGATACCGCTTGCCGCTGCCGCATTTACTATCAGTTGCGCGCCATTCATTGTCAGCCCTCTCGCTTGAGCGTTTTCTTTGGTGAGATTTATCACACACAGGAACACTTCAAACAAGTTATTTTTACTTAAAATCTCTTATTTTGAGATTTAAGTGATATTTAAATCCGAAAAGCTTAGTGTGTCGACCTGCAGGGTCGGGCTTGCTCGTGAATGCGGTTTGTCAGTAATTTCCATCACTGGCCCACCGCTTTCGCGAGCAAGCCCGCTCCCACATTGGATCTGCGCTGTTTTCGCCTATAGTGCTTACCCGCGTGCCATCCCTTCTCTAGGAACGAAATGAGCAGCCTGAGTAAATTGCTGAATGTCCTGGACCTGTTCGGTCCAGCGACGTTGAAGATCGACCCGGACACCATCGCCGAGCGCATGGGCCTGTCGCGCGCCACCGCGTATCGCTATGTCAAGGAGTTGTGCGACGCCGGCCTGCTGACCCGTGTGGATGCCGGCCACTACGGCCTGGGGCCGCGCGTGATCGAGCTGGACTGGATGATGCGCCAGTACGACCCCATCCTTCTGGCGGGGCGCGAGCTGATGCACGAGCTGTCGGCGCAGACCGGCTTGGCGGTGTTCGCCAGCGTCTTCTACGACGGGCGCATCATCAACACCTACATCGCCGAACCCACCGACACGTATCACTTCTCCTTCGGGCGCGGGCATCCGCTGCCCTTTTTTCGCGGCGCGCAGTCCAAGGTATTGATCGCCTTCCAGAAAGGTCGACGCCTGCAGCGCCTGTTCGAAGAGCATATGGCCAGCGACCCGGACAGCCCCTACGACTGGGCCAGCTTTGCCAAGGCCACAAAGAAGATTCGCAAGGATGGGTACTGCATGACCCACGATGAACTCAACCTCGGCCTGACTGGTATCGCCGCGCCCATCATCCAGCCAGATATCGACGAGGTGATCGGCAGCCTGTCCGCCGTCGGCAGCACCCAGAGCTTCAAGCTGCTGCGTCAGGAAACCGTGATTGAAATGGTCATGGACACCACCCGCCGGATTGCCGAGAACCTGCGCAATCCGCCGGGCGCCGCCGCGTCCTGAGGTTCAGGCGCGACCGCAGCAGTGGTGGGCTAGAACGGCACGGCGATGGTCAACTGGCTGTAAACGTTGGTGCCGTCGCCGGCGACCTGGTTGCCCCCGGTGGTGGCGTCCTGCTTGGGCTTATAGAGGCCGATCAGCGGCGTGACGATCAGGTGCGGGTTGACGGCCCACTCGGCGTATACATCCAGCTCCCGAGCATTGAGGTTCAGCGCATTGCTCTTGCGTACGGTGTCGAAGTCGAAGTACAGCGCACCCAGGGTCAGGTTTTCCAGAGGCGTGGCCTTGAGGGCCACGTGCTGGATGCTGGTGTTGCTGTTGAACGGCCCGGCATAGTTGCCCGCGACTTCGCCTTGCAGCCAGGTGCCATAGCCGGTGCTCAAGCCGGTGAACAGCGAATCCCACTGCTGTGAGTAGCGGGTGTAGCGGTAGCTGACCTTCGGCGTCCAGGCGACATCGGCAAAGGTGTAGCCAGCTTCGCCGTACCAGGCTTTTTCGGGGCCGGTGTCCTTGTCCTGCCAGGCATACTCGAACGCCAGGCTGACATTCGGCAGGCCTGCGTCGCCTTCGCCGCGCACGCTGTAGACATTCATGCCCTTGCGCTGGCGCTGAAAATCACTGGACCAGCGTTCGTTCACATCGATGCCATGCACCCAGGTCAAGCCCAGTGTGCCGGGTTTGGTGGTGTAATCCAGAGTACCGGCGGCCACTTCGGTTTCAGCCTGGGCGCGGTTATCGGACTTGAGCCACAGCAGACTGCCGTGCAGGCCATCCTTGCCGCCCAGACGCAGGAATGCGGTTTGATCGAAGGCGTGCCGCGCGGCCAGATAATACGCACCGCCACGGTTCAACGTGCCATTGGCCGGGCCCTTGCCCAGGTTCGGCCCGTCGTCGTTGATCAGGAAGCCACTGCCGAGCTTGACCACCTGGCGACCGCCGGAAATATCCACGCCGTCCTTGCCCAGGGCCGGAAACAGGTCGCCTGAGCGCCAACCCAGGTACGCATCTTCGATTTTGGTGGTGCGTTCGCTGCCCAGCGTATTACCGGCCGGGTCGCCGTCACCCCAGGTCGCGGAACTGACCAGCGCGAAGGCACCATAGGCGGTGCCATGGCCGGCCAGGGACTGGTCGCCACTCAAGCCATACTTGATGAAACCTTCGCGCCAGGTGGAACCGCCCGACGTGCCGTCATAGTTTTTGCGGCTGTTGAACATGCCGAACACGGCCGTCATGTCGGCATTCAGATGCCGGCTCTCATCGCTGTACAACTCATAGGCCTGGGCCTGGCTGATGGCGCAAAGCGTCAACGTACAGGCCAACGTACCGCTGAGAAATGACGTGGAGGGATACCGCATGATCGAAGCTCCTTGGTGTGCGCCTTTGAGAGGCTGTCTTAGTTGTCGAGGCGTGATTCGGCTGCGCGCTTGTTGACGAACAGCAACTGCTGGCCGGTGAATTCCAGTAACCCTTCAAGGCCGAACTCGACGCCAAACCCAGACATCTTGCTGCCGCCGAACGGCGTGTTCGGCTGAATGCGCGCGTGGCAGTTGACCCAGGCCACGCCACTCTCCAGACGGCTGGCCAATGCCTGCGCCTGTTCCACGTCCGGGCCCCAGACCGAACCGCCCAGGCCCATGTCGCCGGCATTGGCGCGGCGCAACACATCCTCGACATCCTGATAAGCGATCAGCGGCAATACCGGCCCGAACTGTTCCTCGTCGACCAGACGCTGGCCATCGCGCACATCCGCCACCAGCGTGGGCGGGTAGAAGAACCCGGGGCGATCCAGGCGTGCGCCGCCACACAACACACGCGCACCGTGTGCCCGCGCATCGGCAATCAGCGCGTCCACCAGTTGCAGTTGATCAAGGTTCTGCACCGGGCCGAAGTTGACGCCGGGCTCTAGCCCATTACCGACCACCTGGCGCTCGGCAATCCGCGTCAGGGCCTCGGCAAACGCCTGGTACTGGGATTCGTGAATGTACAAGCGCTTGAGTGCGGCGCAGGTCTGGCCCATGTTGAGGAAGGCGGCCTGGAAGATCTCTTCGGCCACCTCCTCCACCGACGTACCCGGCAATACAATCGCCGCGTCGTTGCCGCCCAGTTCCAGGGTCAGGCGCTTGAGGTTGGTGGCGGCCCCGCGCATGACGCTCTGGCCGGTGGCTGTGGAGCCGGTGAATACAATCTTCTGGATCCCCGGGTGCGACGTGATCGCGCTGCCGAAACCCTGCTCGCCAGTCACGCAGTTGATTACACCGTGGGGCACATGGCGCCCGATGATTTCGACCAGGCGCAACGTGCTCAGCGGCGTCAGGCTCGATGGCTTGCTGATCACGCAGTTACCCGCGCGCAGCGCCGGCATGATGTGCCATACGGCGATCATGAACGGCCAGTTCCACGGCGTGATGGACGCCACCACACCCAACGGTTTGCGGTGCAGTTCGATGCGCTGGGTCGGGGTTTCTTCCACCAGCTCCACGGCGATCTCCTGCCCGGCAGCGTAGCGGGTCCAGGCGGCGGCGCCCATGACTTCGGAAAACGCCAGCTCAAGCGGTTTGCCTTGTTCCTGCACGATCAGCCGGGCCAGTGCATCAGCGTCTTTTTCGATCGCATCGGCAATCGCATTGAGGTGCTCACAGCGCTGCCCATGGGTACTGTGGCGCCAGGTCTTGAAAGCGGCCTGAGCGGCGGCCACCGCCTCGTCCAACTGGGACAGCGAGCCGGCCGGGCATTGTGCGAATGCGGCGCCGGTCGCCGGATTGATCACGTCAAACTGGCCGTTTTCACCGGCAACCGAAACGCCGTTGATGAGCATCTTGTAATGGTGCATATGCAATTTCCTTTAACGCAGACGAGCCCTACCGCAGAACGGCAGCGAACAATTCACAGGAGAGAGGTTTCGAACCAGGCCTTAGAGCTTGTGGCTGCCCAGGGCCAGGAACCGCTGCGGCGACACCTTGCGCAGGCGCGCGGCGAGATACAGGCCGCCCAGAAGGGCTGCGGGAATCACCGCGCACAAGCTGTAGGACAAGAGTTGGCTGGCCCCCGTCAGCACATCGAAATGCGCCACCGCCAGTACCAGCACGCACAGCAATGCCAGGCACGACAATACCGGCAGAATGCGCCCGCGCAGCGGGCCGACCTTGAGTTCGGGGTGCCGATGGAAATACACGCAGATCGCGAACGAGGTCATCGCCATCAGCAGGATCACGCACAGGGTTGCCAGGTTGGAGAACCAGGCGAACAGTTGCAGGATTGGGTCGGCGTCCATCGCGGCGAAGATCAATACCACCACGGCCGCGATCAGGCTCTGCAAGGCAGACCCCATGTGCGGGCTCTGGTGCACGCGGTGGGTGGTGCCCAGCACGCTGTGCAGCAAGCCGTCACGGCCGATGGCGTAGAAGTAGCGCGCCGCCGCGTTATGGAACGCCAACAGCCCGGCGTAGATGCTGACCATGAACAGCACGCGAATGATCTGGGTCAGGTGCGGGCCGACGAAGTGATCGGACATGCCGTAGATAAAGGTGGTGGGGTCTTGCATGGCTTGCAGCATCGGCACGATCTTGTCCGCGCCCACACCCACTACCATCGACCACACCGACAGCGCATAGAACCCGCCGATCAGCAGCACCGAACTGTAGGTGGCGATCGGGATGGTGCGCTGGGGGTCTTTCGCTTCTTCCCCGTAGATGGTGGTGGCCTCGAAGCCGATGAAGGCGGCGAAGCAGAACAGCAGGCCAATGGACGGAGTGCCGCTGAACACATGCTGACGGGTGAACGAGTCGAGATTGACGCCGCTGTCACCCCCGGTTTTCAGAATGGCAAAGTCGAGGATCAGGATCGCTAGGTATTCGGCGATCACCACCAACGACAGTACCCGTGCCGAGAGGTCGATCTTGCGATAGCCGAGAAACGCGATGCTGGCCATCGCCATCAGCGAATAGGACCACCAGGGCAATATCACACCCGCCACGCTCTCCATGGTGCCGGCGACCACGCCACCGAACATGCCATACAGGGCGATCTGCAAGATGTTGTAGGCGAACATCGCCAGCACTGCCGCCGAGCCGCCGGCCAGGCCGCCCAGGCCACGGGAGGTGAAGGCGTAGAAACCGCCGGCGTTGGTGACATGGCGGGACATGGTGGTGTAACCCACCGAGAACGCCAACAGCACCAGCAAGGCCAGCAGCAGTAACGCTGGGGTGCCGGCACCGTTGCCCAGCATGATGCCGATCGGGAAACCACCGGCAATCACACTGAGCGGGCTTGCCGCCGAAATCACGAAAAAGATGATGAAGCCGACACCCAGGGCGCCACGCTTGAGCTCCGTAGAGCTGTTGACCGGGAGAGTTACGCTCATGTTATTGACCTTATTGTATGAGGCAGTCGCTGTGGGGTGGCCCCGATCCAGGCGCTATCGGTGCCGGGTAGCGCTTTTATTCTTGAGGTTGCACGCTGGATTCGATCCTATGCCCGCCCACATAACCCTCGCTATCCCAAATCGGTAACATCGCGGCCAGCGCCCCAAAACAGGTCAGGGCCGACTTATCCCCCCGCCGATTTGGGATAACGGCGCGGGTGCGCGCTCGTGCATGCTAGGTTCACCCGCCCTATGCCTGGCTGACCTGAAGTTGCCGGCGTAGGCCATTCAATTATCGAGCCCACCCTATGCCCTCCAAACGCCGCTGGCTGATCCTTGTCATTATCTCCAGCGATTGTTGCTCATCGTCATTGATAGGGCCGTGCTGTACACCGCCTTGCCCGACCTGACCCCGATCCCGCTGACGTTCAGCGAAGAGCGCGAACAGGCCATGGCATTTAGTATCTGGTCGTTTGTGGCCTCCGGCGGGGCGGCGCTCGGCCCAGTCGTGAGCGGCTTGCTGCTGGAGCTGCCGCTGTTCGGCATACCGCGATAATCACTGAATTACCGAACCGGCCTTGTTAAAACCCGAGACCGGGCGATATAGGACATACCAATAAGAAGTCAGTGGCCCAGGCCAACTGATGGTCAACAAGCACGCTGTTCACCTGCGAGATACTCCGATGCTCGACGCCCTCTCCATCCGTTTGAAAATCATCCTGCTGTCCGGCTTGTGCCTTCTGGGCGTCATCGGCCTTATCGTCAGCCTGAACCTCTATCAGAGCAACCAGAACAACCGGTTGATCAGTGCGTCCAGCAGCAAGATGCTGACCGAGAGTGGCGAGACGCTGCTGCTGGCCAAGGCCGCCGAGCAGACGGGGAACCTGCAGCGGGTCTTCGGCAACAGCCTGCTGCTCATTACCGCCCTGTCCGACCAGGCGGCCCATTTGCGCAACATGGCCGCCCAGCGCGGCTTGCCGGCCGCGACGTTGCGTGAGGAGCTGAACCAGAGTCTCAAGGCAACCTTCGAGCGCAATCCGCAGATACTCGGGCTGTGGCTGGTTTTCGAGCCGAACGCGCTGGAGGGTCAAGACAGCGCATTCGCCAACGACGCCGCGCGCGCCTCCAACGAAACCGGGCGCTTCGCCAGTGCCTGGAACCGGGGCGCTGGCGAAGCGGTGAACATCCTGATTCCCGAAAGCGATTTGCAGAAGACCGAACTCAGCATCAGCGGCACCCCCTATAACAGTTGGTACACCTGCCCGCGAGACACCCGGCGCACCTGCCTGATGGCGCCTTATGCCGACACCCAGGCCGGGCAAGTACAACTGATGACCACGCTGTCGATGCCGTTGATTGCCGATGGCAAGGTGATCGGTGCCCTGGGTGTGGACCTCGCACTCGGTGCCCTGCAAGCAGCGGCAAGCGATGCCCAGCGCATGCTGTTCAACGGTTCGGGAAGCATGCTGATTGTGTCCGACAGCGGCGTGCTCGCGGCCTACAGTAAGGATGCCGGCCAGGTTGCCAAGCCGCTCAGCGTCACATTGGGTAAGGAAAGCAAGGCGATACTCGCGGCATTGACGCAAAAAAAAGCGCTGGTGCTGGCCCAGGATGATTTGATCCGCGCCGTCTACCCCGTCGCGCCTATCCCCGACGCGCCAGCTTGGGGAGTGGTCATTGATTTGCCCAAGCAGGTATTGCTGGCTGACTCGGTAGCGCTTCAGACCTTGCTTGACCAGACCCAAACCCGCGACACGCTAGAGTCATTGCTGGTGGCCATCGGCGCCGGGCTGCTGGGCCTGCTGCTCATCTGGTTCACTGCCTCCGGGGTGACGCGCCCAATCAACAGTGTCGCGCAGATGCTCAAGGCGATTGCCAGCGGCGACGGCGACCTGACCCAACGCCTGCACTACCGCAAGAAAGATGAACTGGGCGAACTGGTGAACGGGTTCAACCGTTTCCTCGACAAACTGCAGCCCACCGTCGCGCAGATCAAGCAGAGCATTACCGATGCGCGCGGCACCGCCGACCAGTCTTCGGAAATTGCGCGGCTGACCAGTGAAGGGATGCAGGTGCAATTTCGCGAGATCGATCAACTGGCAACCGCCTCCAACGAAATGAGCGCCACCGCCCATGAAGTCGCCCATAGCGCCTCGAGTGCCGCCCAGGCAGCACGCGGTGCCGACCAGGCGTCCAGGGAGGGCATCACCCTTATCGAGCGCAGCACCCAGGACATCAATGCGTTGGCCCGCGAGGTCAGCAAGGCCGTGACGGAAGTCGAAGCCCTGGCGGTCAACAGCGAGCAGATCGGTTCGGTGTTGGAAGTGATCCGCAGCATTGCCGAGCAAACCAACCTGCTGGCACTCAACGCCGCGATCGAAGCGGCGCGCGCCGGCGAAAGTGGCCGAGGTTTTGCGGTGGTGGCCGATGAAGTCCGCAACCTGGCCAAGCGCACCCAGGATTCCGTCGAGGAAATCCGCATGGTCATCGAACGTATCCAAACCGGCACGCGGGGCGTGGTGGCGACCATGCATTCCAGCCAGACGCTCGCCCAGGACAACGCCGGGCAGATCCATCAGGCCGTGCAGGCGCTTGGCAAGATCAGCGACGCGGTAACGGTGATCAGCGACATGAACCTGCAGATTGCAAGTGCCGCAGAGGAGCAAAGTGCGGTGGCCGAAGAGGTCAATCGCAACGTCTCGACCATCCGTGGTGTGACTGAGACCTTGACGGAACAGGCCGCAGAGTCGGCGCAGATCAGCAGTCAGCTCAACGCACGGGCCAATCAACAGATGAAGCTGATGGACCAGTTCCGCGTGTAACACACGGCGGTATGGCGGCGCGTGATGTCTGGGACGGTAATTCGGCGAACAGCGCATGGTACTCAGCCGCGAAATGGCTGAGGTGGTAGAAGCCCCACTGGGCTGCGGCATCGCCAATCGAGAGATGCGCGGCCTGAGTGGACATCAAGGTGCGGCGTACGCCATTGAGCCGCACACAGCGCAGGTAGTTCAGCGGCGTGGTCTCGGCCACGGCGCGAAAGCTGTTCTGCACCGTGCGCCGGCTGACCTGGAGGCGTTCGCACAGTTCGAACACACTCGGCACGTCGAACTGCCCGGTGGTCGCCATGCGATGGCATTTCTCGACGATAAAACTTCGCGTGGAGCTGCTCGTGCGCTGCTGCTTATCGCAGGCCGGATCGGTCATGAGCTGCACCAACTCGCCGAGCATGGCCTGCTCCAGCGCCTCGTCGTGTTGTCGCTCCTGAAGGCTGTCGTGAGTCTCGCTGGCCATGGCCTGGGCGAATACCGTGAGCAAGCGCCGACGGGCATCGGCGAAACGCTGGCTGGAAACCCGGATCACCGGCTGACGCAGCAACAGGCTCACATCCTTGGCCGAAGCGGTTTGCGCCAGCGCCTGCTCGAACAATTCACGCTCGAACGTGATGGACAGCAGTTGCATGCCCATCGGCATATGAAACATGAACTCTTCGCCACCGCGCAGAAAAAACAGGCTGCTGTCGTCCACCTCCCGCCCCTGCATCCGCATCGAACCAGGCACGTTGATCGGCACCGCGAAGCACATCTTGCCGCGCGGTGCAACGCCGTGCTGCACGACACGCTGATTGATCTGCTCAAGGAAAACGTGGCACCCGCCGGTGGTCAACTGCATCAGCGAACTCTCGGTCGAGCCTGCGGTTAACTGGCTGTAGTCCTGGTTCCACTGCTGCACGTTGGCCGCATGAACGTGAACATCCTTAAAATGACCGATGCTGTTATTTCTCATAATGAGCAATATCCTCGGATATTTTTTATTCTAAGGTCGCTTTATTTGGCGATATTCTCACATAAAGCAATTAATGCAAATTTCGCGACAGATTCAGCTCATTCGACCTCACCTGCGTCGGCGCACCCATGTGCCGATTCGGGCTACCAGCCTGACCCGCGTCACGCAGATGATCAGGCCACATCAATCAACATCGCAGAGAATCCGTCATGAGTGAAGCCAAGCTTGCAGCCTTGCATTTCGCCGATGCACCGCGCATCACCTCCAGCACGCTCCCCGGCCCCAAAACGTGCGAGGCCCTGGCGCTTTCGGCGCGTACCGAGTCCATGGCACGCGGCGGCGGGCGCATGCCGATCGCCATGGACCGCGCCTTCGGTGCGACCTTCAAAGACCCGGACGGCAACACCTATATCGACCTGTCCGCCGGCGTCGGTGTCAGCAGCGTGGGCCGCTGCCACCCCAAAGTGGTGCAGGCGATTCGCGAACAGTCCGAAGTGCTGATGCATGCCCTGGAAATCAACAGCACCCGGCGTACCGAGCTGGCTGCCAAGCTGTCCGAAATCGCGCCCGAGGGTTTGCGTGGCGACTGCATCACCTTCTTCACGCAAAGCGGCAGTGATGCACTGGAGGCGGCGATCAAGTTCGCCAAGCGCATCACCGGGCGGCACCAGATCATCGCCTTTCACGGCGGCTACCACGGCGTGTGGAACGCTTCGGGTTCGCTGACCACCGGCACGGCCTACCGCAAGGGTTTTGGCGCCCAGATGGGGGGCGTGATTCACGCGCCCTACCCTTACGCCTACCGCTTCCCCTTCGACACTACCCACAAAAGCGCCGAGCAGATCGCCGGCGAGTACATCGACTACCTGTTGAACACCCCGTACACCGCCGCCGATGACGTGGCTGCCGTGATTGTGGAGCCGGTACAGGGCGAAGGCGGCTACGTGCCCCCGTCGCCGCAATTCCTGCAACTGCTGCGCAAGGCCTGCGACCGCAGCGGCACATTGCTGATCGTCGATGAAGTGCAGTCCGGCGCGGGGCGCACCGGCAAGATGTGGGCGGTCGAGCATTCCGGCGTGAAGCCCGACATGCTCACCTTCGGCAAAGGCATCGGCAGCGACCTGCCCATGGCCGGCCTGATCATGCGCTCGGACTTGGCGGCGCAGATTCCCGACGGCTCCATGCCCAATACGTTCGCCGCCAACTCGTTGTCGGCCGCCGTGGCACTGACCAACATCAGCATCCTCCAGGATCCTGAACTCGACCTGCTCAACCGCGCGCACACCTTGGGGCTAGAGGCACAGGCGCATATTCGCGGCTTCAACAGCCCGTTGGTCGGTGAAGTGCGCGGTCGCGGCCTGATGATCGGCATCGAACTGATCGAAGACCCGCTCACCAAGGCGCCCCTGGCGGGCGAGAAGATCGGCCAACTGATGGGCTATCTGCTCAACCACGGCGTGCTGATGATTCCCTGTGGCCGCTACAGCAACGTGATGCGCGTAATGCCCTCACTGACGATCTCGCGAGAGCTGTTCTTCAAGGCACTGGACATCTTCGGCGACGCCCTGGCTTCCCTCAAAGCATGATCTTGCCCACTAATCGAGGACCGCAAAATGACTGAGCACTTGAATCATTTCATCGAAGGTGCGTCCTGCGAAGCCTTCGACCGTCGTCGCATAGACCTGGTCAACCCCGTGACTGAGCAGGTGTACGGCAGCTCCGCGCGTGGCACCAGCGAGGACGTGGACCTTGCCGTGGCGGCTGCACGCCGACAACTTGAAGGCGGCGAGTGGAGCCAACTCGACGGCGCCAAGCGGGGGCGACTGCTGTCGAAACTGGCCGACCTGGTCGAACGCGACAGCGAATTGCTGGCCGATATGGATGCCGACGCCATTGGACGCTCGCCGATCGAACCACGTCGAATGGACCTGCCCAACGCGATTGCCAACCTGCGCGCCGCCGCCGGCTGGGCCAACCAGCTCGAAGGTCGGAGCATTCCCACCGGTGGCTACTTTGGCACCAAGACCCTGTCGTACACGGTACGCGAGCCCGTGGGCGTAGTCGGTGCCATCGTGCCCTGGAACTCGCCGCTGATGATCACCGTGTGGAAGCTCGCGGCGTTGCTCGCGGCTGGCTGTACCGTGGTGGTCAAGCCTTCGGAAGAAACCCCGCAGTCGGCCCTGCACCTGGGGCTGCTGGCGCAGGAAGCCGGCTTCCCGGACGGCGTGATCAACGTGGTCACCGGCTACGGCAACGAAGTCGGTCGCGCCCTGTGCGAGCATCCGGATGTCGCCAAGATCAGCTTCACCGGCAGTCCCGAGGCCGGGCGTGAGATCCAGCGCACGGCTGGTGTGTTGTTCAAGCGCGTGGCCTTGGAACTGGGCGGCAAGAGCCCGCAGATTGTGTTCGACGATGCCTCCTTCGACGACGCCCTGCGCGGCTGTACGCTCGGTCTGTTCGCCAACCAGGGGCAGGTGTGTGCGGCCGGTTCGCGGATCCTGGTGCAGCGCAGCCTCGCCGAACGTTTCGGCGTCGCGCTGGCCGAGGCTGCACAGGCGGTGAACGTGGGCGATCCTCGCGAGCCCGGCGTACAGATGGGTCCGGTGGCCAAGAAGGCGCAATTCGATCGCGTCAACCGCTACATCCAGCTGGGCATCGACCAAGGCGCAACGCTGCTGGCCGGCGGCGTCTCGGCCCCTAAGCAGGGCTGGTTCGTGCGTCCGACGATCTTCGCCAACGCCCGCAACGACATGGAAATCGCCCGGGACGAGATCTTCGGTCCCGTCGGCACGCTGATCACGTTCGACAGCGAAGACGAAGCGATCGCCCTGGCCAACGACAGCAGCTACGGCCTCGCGGCCACGGTCTGGACCAGCGACCTGGCCAGAGCGCACCGTGTCGCGGCGGCGGTGAAAGCCGGCGCCGTGGGTATCAACTGCTGGAGCCCATTGGACGCCAACCTGCCTTGGGGCGGCGTCAAGACCAGCGGTATCGGGCGTGAAGGTGGGTTCAGCGGCGCACTGGCCTACACCGAGGAGAAAGTCATCACCGTGCTGCTGCCGGTCTGAGCGCAGCCCCTGTCCTGACCGAGCCACCCTCCAACGTTGAGGGTGGCCATTCAACCGTGCATCGTTCCGTGGAGAGCCTGATATGAACCCAATAGATCAACCGACAATCGATCGGTACCCGACCTCCCTGCGCGTGTTGCACTGGGTGCGTGCCGTGCTCGTCCTGGGCCTGCTGTGGGTCGGCTGGCACATGACCGGCATGAATGATGAAGTGGCGAGCAAATACGAGCTCTACTACCCGTGGCACAAGTCCTTCGGGGTGTTGACGTTCCTGGTGGTCCTGACTCAGCTCGCCGTGCGTTTTCGCACCCCCCATTTGCCGCAGCCGCTGGAAACCCTGGCGGGGTATGAACGGTTTCTGTCACGCCTGACGCAGCGCATGATGTATGTGCTGCTGGTGATCGTGCCGTTGATGGGCTACTCCATGTCGAGCACCTACACGATGAGCGATGGGGTGTTCTTTTTTGGGGTTAACCTGCCGGAGCTGTTGCCAAAGAATGACGATTGGTTCGCGGTGTTCCAATGGCTGCACAAAGTCCTCGCCTATAGCTTGCTGGTGCTGATCGTGCTGCATGTGGCGGGGGCCCTCAAGCATCGCTTCTACGACCGGGACCCACGCAACGACGTCTTGCGCCGCATGCTCTGACGGAATAAGACCATGTGTCCGTAGCGTAAGAAAACGGCCATGCTGCGTGGTCCGGCGGCGCAGGCCCTCGCAGCACCTCCGACCCGCTGCTTCGCCGGCTGTATAAAGGCAACAAAATCGGGACCACCAAATGATTGCGACTCGCTGAGGAGATAGAAATGACAGCTTCTCGATCACCATTTGATCGCGGTTTATCCTCATGCCCATCGCCTAGAATTGCGACAGTCGTTGCGCAGTGAGTGCACGCTGTCGGGCGACGGTGCAACGGATTATTTATTCCACTAAGAGGTCAGTCTGGCTTCAAAAGCCCTGCTCAGGTAGTTGCGGGTTGTTAATAATTGGGTACGTCAAATTGTCGTCAGTCATTGAGACATAACGCTCAGTGAACTCATGAGCCGTCATAGGACGACCATAGAGGTAGCCTTGGCCCTCTTCGCATAAATAATGCCGCATCAGACTTTCCTGTTCGCGTGTTTCTATGCCTTCCGCAGTGACCTGAAGATTAAAGCCGGCAGCCAGCCTGACAACAGCCTCGATGATGACTTCATCTTTTTTACTACGTTCGACGCCACTGACAAACGAACGGTCAATCTTAAGCCGTGTGACCGGGTAGTCTTTCAGAAGGCTCAAAGAAGCATAGCCTGTGCCAAAATCATCGAACGCAATGCCTACACCCAACGAGCGAAGGTAGCGTAGGGGCTCCATAATTCGCTGTTCGTTTCGCAAAATTATATTTTCTGTAATCTCCAGTTCGAGTGCGCTCGCCGGTAAAGAAAAGTCGTTAAGCGCACTTTCAACCGTTTCAGCAAAGTCGCGCGTACGAAACTGAGCTGCGAACAAGTTGACGCCGATCCTGAAGCCGTCACAGCCGATATTTCGCCAATGAGCTGCCTGTTCACAGGCTGAGCGCAATATCCACTCGCCCACCGGTACCGCTAGAAGGCCTGCTTCTAGTACAGGTAAAAAAACCGCTGGAGACATGACACCCAGTGTTGGATGGTTCCATCGTATAAGTGCTTCGGCCCCAGTAATCACGCCATCTGCAAGGCGTACCTGGGGCTGGTAGTACAGTTCAAATTCTTTGTTCGCCCATGCCTGACGCATTGATGAGCTGAGCGCTCCTCTCTTTGACGCGGTGTGTCGATGCTCGGAGGTGAACATACGAACAAGGGATCGCCCGTCAGACTTGGCTTGATAGAGCGCCAAATCCGCGTTGCCTAGCATTTGCTCCCCATCGTAATCAGCGCCTGATCTCATCGACACGCCAATACTGGCTCCGATATAAATAGAATTATCTTGAAACTCTATAGGTTCCTCAATAAGTGCGATGAGCGCCAAACCAAGCTCAATCGCTTTGTGCTCATCGGAAATCTCTGCCATGAACACTACAAATTCGTCCCCACCCAGACGGGCCACCATATGACACGTCGGTACGCGTTTGCGAAGACGACTTGAAGTCACCCTGAGGACAAAATCACCCGCCGCGTGGCCTAACGTGTCGTTAACATCCTTGAAACCATCCAGGTCGATCAGAAGAATTGCCGCTGCTATCTGCGCGTCACACGCCTCCTTAATCCGCTGCTTAAGTGTTGATCGATTAGCGAGGCCTGTCAGATGATCGTACTCAGCAGCGTGCTTCAGTAGTTTTTCCGCCGCTACACGTTTTGTGACGTCACGGATGATCGCCCCAACTTGTGCCTCGCCGGCTTCAGTCCATTGTGAGAGAGAGAGCTCGATGGGTATTTTATGGCCGTCACGATGCAGGGCCGTCAGGTTGACGGATTTTCCGATGATGCTGGTTGGGCCGCCTGAGACTACCCTCGAAAAACCTGCATGATGTCTGGAGCGCATCTCTTGCGGAATAATGATGTCGAGAGTCTTTCCAACGGCGTCTTCGGATCTATGCCCGAAAATAAGCTCGGCCGAATTATTCCACGAGGTGATTTGATTTTTGCTGTTTGAGCAAATAATGGCATCGGGTGAAGTCGACGTGATATTCATGAACCGAGTGAGGCTATCCTCGTTCTTGAGTTCGAGCCGACGTAACTCCATTTTTTCAATAACGATGACGGCCAAGTCCTGAAGAACAAGCTGGTCACGTTCTGAAAATATCTCTCTTGGCTGATTGTCGATCAGGCATAAGCTACCCAGCATATGCCCCGTGGCCGTTACCAGTGGCGCCCCCGCGTAAAAGCGAATATGGGGAGCTCCGACAACCAGGGCGTTTGATCTAAACCGCTCATCCTGCAATGCATCAAGTATCAAAAAAACGTCACGACCCATGATCGCATAATTACAAAATGAGACGTCACGACCTGTTTCACACACAGCGAGGCCAACACGTGCTTTGAAGAATTGTCGGTCGCGGTGTACCAAAGAAATCAGGACGATGGGTACATCAAAAATCCGAGATGCCATTTGGACGATCTGATCAAATTCGTGCTCAGGTGGCGTATCCATCAGCTCGAAAGCATTCAAAATCTGAATGCGCTCTTCATCATTATCACTGACTGGGTAAGTACTCATTTGAGGTTATCGCTAAAAGCTGACCGCACATAGAAAGCGACGCGATTGGTATGGATCGCTGCTACTTCAGCATCGCTGCAAATAAGCTGCAAAAATATGCTCACATCATGAAAAAAAAAGAAAATTCTGTACATTTCAACACCTGTCCGCAGCGTATCGGCAGCTATTTCGAGCGGCTCATCATCTGTATCGTCAAAAAAACGGATATCTGTAGAAATCTCTTTCAGCGCGCAGGCGTGCGGGATGAGCGCGCATCGGGCCGAGACGCGACGCATCGACTTCATATTCAAACACGATGAGCACCTTGATCAGTTCAAAGTTGATGAGCATCGAAACAGGCTTCGCCTCAATCGAACCCCTCCCGGCAAGATGGGTCTGCTCTTGTATCACTCTCGGGAATAGATCCAATGTCCACGCAACACAGCCTAGTAGTACTCGCTCGCGGCGGATACGCCGCTCGAGGCGTGCTTTATTTGATCATCGGTATCTTCGCGCTGCTGGCAGCACAGGATTCGACAAAGCCGAAGGACAGCCATAAGAGCCTGGAAGCCTTGCTTGGCCAGCCATTCGGCTATTTTTTGGTTGGGCTTGTGGTGGCAGGTCTGCTCGCTTTTGCTGGTTGGCGCGTCCTGCAAGCGACGCGTGATGTCGATCATCACGGCACAGAACTCAAGGGTTTGGTTATTCGAGCGGGCCTGTTTTCCGGAGGTGTCTTCAACGGTGCTTTAGCGTTTTTTGCACTCGGCCTCCTCATGAGCGGCATTCGAAGCTCGGGCAATTCAGGAGGGCAAACCCAAGATTGGCTGGCGCATCTGTTGTCTTGGGAATACTCGAACGTGTTGGTGTACGTGATCGCCCTCATTCCACTTGGCGTTGGAGTGGCTCACATCATCAAGGGATGGAAAGCGTCATTCGAGAAATACTTTAACGCCGATGAAGACGTCATGCGCTACGTCCGGCCAGTGTCTCGGTTCGGTCTCATAGCTCGTGGCGTCGTGTTTATAGAGATTGCGTTACTACTGGCAGTCAGCGGTTCTTCCTATCAAGCCATGGACCCACCTGGTATGAAGGAAGCGCTCGACGCGCTCCAGAACCTCCCGGGTGGATGGTTGATTTTGATGGTGATGGCCTTGGGGCTGATTGCTTTCTCGGTTTACAGTTTTTCTGAAGCGTTTTGGCGCACGATAAATATGGATGTGCCAGGCGTACCGAAAACGTAGTTGAAGCCGTTACGACGAGTGTTTTTTTGCATTTCACATCGGTTGGTAGCTAGACGCCACGGCGGCTACTATGCAAATCCTGAATAGCCCCAACGCTCGAATGGCGTTAGCATCCTGCCCATTGGGTTTAACGATCAGGGTCGTACTGTGGAAAAGCTAAATCGCCTTCAAAGCGGAATCGAAGGGTTGGATGTACTGCTCAAGGGCGGACTGGTCGCTGGGGCCTCTTATATCATTCAGGGTCGCCCTGGGTCCGGCAAAACCATTCTGGCCAACCAGCTTGGGTTCCACCATGCGCGCAACGGCGGGCGTGTCTTGGTTGCCACGCTGCTGGCCGAATCCCATGACCGGCTGTTCCAGTTCCTGTCGACCTTGAGCTTCTTTGACGCAGCCCGGGTGGGCGCAGAAATTCAGTTCGTCAGCGCGTTTGACACACTGGAAAACGAAGGTCTTGATGAAGTGGTCAAGCTGCTACGGCGTGAAATCAGCCGGCAGAAGGCAACGGTCTTGGTCGTAGACGGTTTACTCAACGCGCGCTCCAAAGCCGACTCCCCGATCGATACCAAGAAATTCATTTCTGAACTGCAAGGTCACGCCGCCTTTGCCGGTTGCACCGTCCTGTTCCTGACCAGCTCGCGATTGGATGACGGTAGCCCCGAGCACACGATGGTCGACGGTGTAATCGAAATGGGTGAGGCGTTGTTCGGTACGCGTTCGGTCCGGCGTATTCAATTGCGCAAGACCCGAGGTAGCGGCGCGCTGACCGGCCTGCATGAGTGTGAAATCACTGACGACGGCCTGATGGTCTACCCGCGTCTGGAAAGCCTCTATAGCTACCCTTCTTCACACGACGACGCCGACCTCACGCGTATCCCCAGTGGCATCGGGTCGTTGGATGAGATCCTGCATGGCGGCCTGCACCGTTCCAGCGTCACGCTGGTGATGGGGCCATCAGGGATCGGAAAGACCACCCTGGGCCTCAAGTTTCTGGCTGAGTCAACGCCGGAGTCGCCCGGCCTGCATTTTGGCTTCTATGAAAGCCCTCAGCGCTTGCGCCTGAAGGGTGAGTCGTTGGGCATCGATATCAAACAGCTGGAACACAGTGGAGCGCTGACGATCGCCTGGCAACCGACAACCGAAGGTTTGCTCGACGGGCTGGGTGCACGTGTGTTGCGCGTCGTCGAGGAGAAAGGGATCAAGCGTCTGTTCATTGACAGTTTGAGCGGGATGACCCGCGTGTCGAACAACCCCGCGCGCATCACCGACTTCTATAGCGCGCTGATGAATGAGCTGCGTTGCAGGGGCGTCACGGTATTTGCATCCATCGAGATCCACGACCTTGTCGGCTCCGAGGTCAGCGCGCCGGCCTCTGAACTGTCCAGCATTGCCGACAACCTGATGTTGATGCGCTTCCAGGAAATTCAATCTGAACTTAAGAGGACGCTTTCCATTCTTAAAGTGAGAGACAGCTGCTACGACACCTCATTGCTGGAGGTCGTCATCCGTGACCAAACCGTTGAACTGAGAAAGGTTTTCCGACATGCATCCTCAGTTCCCGCACACTCTGCGCTGCCAGGCTCAGCATTATAAGTACTTGGGTAGGTTGAATTGACATGTCCACCATCCTTGTCGTCGACGACGAATACTTGATCGCCGATATTCTCGGCTATGCGCTGGAGGATGAAGGATTCATGGTCGTTAAGGCCGGTAATGGTCGCAAAGGCCTTGAAGTGCTGGAGCGCGAGCGGCCAGCGTTGATCATTACCGACTTCATGATGCCCGTTATGGACGGCCTCGAGTTCGCCACGGCCGTACGTGCGCTGCCGTCGCTCAATCACTTGCCTATTATTCTGGTGAGTGGTGCGCAAGCCCATGTCGGCATGGAAAGATCAGACTTGTTTGATGCAGTGCTGGATAAGCCCTTCAAGATTGATTTGATCATCGCCGAAGTACGACGCCTGTTGACCCCTGCTTGAATGCCGAACCTTTGGCAGGTGTCGGCGATGCAGCGAAGGCGCCCTCCTCTTGCCTGTGCGTTTATCGCGCTGGATGGGCGCTCCGGTTGATCAAAACTCCGTAATCACAGTGACAACGGCAACTTCGAACCTGTCCATATTCATTAACGCGTCTATGGACTGTTCCAGGAAGCGGTATGCGTTAAACGCATACGGCTTCCTTAAACGTCATAATCCCCTGTTTCCTGGCGTGTTAATCTCGCACCACCACGAATAGACATTGATCGTCACTCGACGATGACCAGAACCAGGAAAGAACATGCCGAAACTCTCTCACTCAGCCTTGCGCCGCAAATTCCGTGAATTGCTAGCCACCCCAGCGTGCGTTGAAACCGCTTCCGTATTCGACCCAATGTCGGCGCGTATCGCCGCCGACCTGGGTTTCGAAGTCGGCATCCTTGGGGGCTCGGTCGCTTCGTTGCAGGTACTGGCCGCACCCGATTTCGCGCTGATCACCCTGAGTGAGTTCGTTGAACAGGCCACCCGCATCGGTCGCGTGGCCCAGCTGCCGTTTATCGCTGACGCTGACCACGGCTATGGTAACGCGCTGAACGTAATGCGTACTGTCGAAGAACTTGAGCGCGCCGGTGTGGCCGCGTTGACGATTGAAGACACGTTGCTGCCGGCGCAATTCGGGCGTAAGTCCACTGACCTGATCTCCATTGAAGAAGGCATCGGCAAGGTGCGGGCTGCGCTGGAGGCACGGGTTGATCCAGAGCTGTCGATCATTGCCCGAACCAACGCGGGCGTGTTGCCGACTGAAGCGGTTATCGAGCGGACCCTGGCTTATCAGAAAGCCGGTGCCGATGGGATTTGCATGGTGGGTGTCAGTGACTTCGAACACCTGGAAAAGATCGCCGAGAACCTCACCGTACCTCTGATGCTGGTAACCTACGCCAATCCCAAACTCAACGATGCCCGGCGTCTGGCGAGCCTGGGTGTACGCGTAGTGGTGGCTGGTCACGGCGCTTACTTTGCCGCGATCAAGGCTACCTATGACAGCCTTCGTGCCCAACGCCAACTGACTCACAGTACGTCAAACCTCAGTGCCACCGAGCTGACGCACACCTACACGCTGCCGGAAAGCTACGTGGCCTGGGCGCAAGAGTTCATGGACGTCAAAGAGTAATCCCCAAGCCGGAACGAGGGGATTCCCCTCCTCCCTCTTCACAGAGTTACCGCTATCAGCCCACCCAGCCCACCGCGGTCTTCGGAATCACTTCCGATTCATCCAGCTTCGACGCAAACATGCTCACGGCCTCCACCGCGTCGCTGGTGCTGGTGCGAATCTGCAGGATGACCGAGCCCGCCTGATCGGCCAGGTTGACACCGCGTTGGGCGCCTTCCTGGGTGGCGTTCATGCTGGTGACGGCGTCGCGGGTTTCCGAGAGGATCATGCCGATCATCTCGGCGATTTCCGCCGTGGAACGGCTGGTGCGCCCGGCCAGTTGCCGCACTTCATCGGCCACTACCGCAAAGCCGCGCCCTTGATCGCCCGCACGCGCCGCCTCAATAGCAGCGTTCAGCGCCAACAGGTTGGTCTGGTCGGCGATACCACGAATGGTGTTGACGATAGCGGTGATCTGCTCCGAACGATCGCCCAGTTGCCCGACCAGTCGCGCAGAAGCGCCAATGTTGTCGGCGATGCGGCGCATCTCACTGGCGGTTTCCTGGATCACCTGGGTGCCATGCTCGGCAAAACGCTCGGTCTCGGACGAGATATGGTAAGCCCGTGAAGCGCCACGGGAGTCTTCCTCGAACTTCTCAACACGCTCGGTGATATCGCTGGCGAACTTGACGATCTTGGTCAACTTGCCGTCGCCATCGTAAACCGGGTTGTAACTGGCCTCCAGCCATACCACCCGGCCATGTTTGCCCAGGCGCTTGAATTGCCCGGTGAAAAATTCGCCATTGTTCAGGCGCCCCCAGAAGTCGGCATATTCACCGCTGTTGACCAGGGTCGGTTCGCAAAACAGGCGGTGGTGTTTGCCTTTGAGTTCCGCCAGCGAATAACCCATCACGCTCAAGAAGTTGGCGTTCGCGTCCAATACGTTGCCGCCGAGGTCAAACTCGATCACGGCCATCGCCCGGTCCAGCGCGACCAGTTTGCTGGAAGCGGCCGCTTCCTGTTCCACTTTGGCGGTGACGTCCAAGGCGTACTTGACCACTTTCAGTACCTGGCCGTGTTCATCCAGGACCGGGTTGTAGCTCGCTTCCAGCCAGACCGTCTTGCCGTTGGCATCGACCCGCTTGAAGGTGCCTGACACAAATTTGCCCGCCTTCAAATCACTCCAGAATTGGCTGTAGGCCGAACTGCTGGTCAGCGCCGGCAAGCAAAAGTCGCGGTGGGATTTGCCGCTCAATTGAGCAGCGCTGTAGCCCATGGTCTTGAGAAAGTTATCATTGGCCAGCAGCACCTTGCCATTGAGGTCAAATTCGACCACGGCCATGGAGCGTTCCAGTGCGACGATCAGTCCTTTGTACTCGGTGGATTCGGCCTTCCTGGCCGCCAGTTCTGTTTTGAGTGCTTTATTGAACATGACGTACCCTCAGCCGTGCGGAAAACTGATTTCTTTATTGGCTATCGGCTGCGTAATACGCGACTTGACGGGGAAAAAAATTTTATTTTCTGGCGCCAGATTATTGCTGGAGCCCCCGTCATTCAGGGCTTTGCGTCGAGCAGTGCCAGTGTGCTGTTCCGCCGCTGGGCGTAGTTTGCCCCTGCTGTCGTTTTCGAGGACCATGGGCGCCTTTCTGAACCTGCCAACGCGAGGCGCCCATGGCCAACCACGACCTGCACTACACCCCTGATCCAGATGCCGACTCGATTTCATCGGATGTGATCGGCTTCAACGGCATACTGGTGTCCACCCAGATCCCGACCCGCGCTGATGGCAGCCTGGAACTGGGCGACATCACCCTGCAAAGCGAATGCACGCTAGAAGCCTTGAAGGTCGCGCTGGAAAAGGCTGGCAGCTCGATGGACCGGGTGATGCACTTGACCATCTACCTCACCGACATGGCCGATCGCGCCGCTTTTAATGAAGTCTACAAACGCTTCTTCGCCAAGCCCTGGCCCGTGCGCGCGGCGGTGGGTGTGGCGGCGTTGGCGGTAGAAGGCATGCGTGTGGAAGTCACCGCGATGGCTGCCAAGGCCTAAGCCGCACTCGGTCAACAATGTGGGAGCGAGCAAGCCCGCTCCCACAGTTGATTGGGTTTGCCCCCTCAAAGCATGGGGAGCACCGGCGGTCGGCCCTGCGGTAGGTGCCTGCCCAGCGTTTCACAGCTACAATGCGCGCCTCAACCGTGACAAGCCTGACTAAAAAAACTATGTCCTTGCCCAAGCATCACCTCGAATTGCTCAGCCCTGCCCGCGATGTCGCTATCGCGCGCGAGGCCATCCTGCATGGCGCCGACGCCATCTACATCGGCGGCCCGAGCTTCGGCGCGCGCCATAACGCCTGTAACGAAGTGAGCGAGATCGCTTCCCTGGTGGAGTTCGCACGCCGCTACCACGCGCGGGTGTTCACCACCATCAACACCATCCTGCATGACAACGAGCTGGAACCCGCGCGCAAGCTGATCCATCAGCTTTACGACGCCGGCGTCGATGCATTGATCGTGCAAGACCTGGGCGTGATGGAGCTGGATATTCCGCCCATCGAGCTGCACGCCAGCACCCAGACCGACATTCGTACCCTCGGCCGCGCCAAGTTCCTCGATCAGGCCGGTTTCTCGCAGCTGGTATTGGCCCGTGAGCTGAACCTGCAGGAAATCCGCGCTATCGCTGATGAAACCGATGCGGCCATTGAGTTCTTTATCCACGGCGCCCTGTGCGTAGCGTTCTCCGGGCAGTGCAACATTTCCCACGCGCAAAATGGCCGCAGCGCCAACCGTGGCGACTGCTCCCAGGCCTGCCGCTTGCCATACACCTTGAAGGATGACCAGGGCCGCGTCGTGGCTTTTGAAAAGCACCTGCTGTCGATGAAAGACAACAACCAGAGCGCCAACCTGCGCGCCCTGGTCGAAGCCGGCGTGCGCTCGTTCAAGATCGAAGGCCGCTACAAAGACATGGGCTATGTGAAGAATATCACCGCCTATTACCGCCAGCGTCTCGACGAGATTCTTGAAGACCGCCCGGACCTGGCTCGCGCTTCCAGCGGCCGTACGGCGCATTTCTTCCTGCCCGACCCGGAAAAAACCTTCCACCGTGGCAGCACTGATTATTTCGTCAGCGACCGCAAGATCGACATCGGCGCCTTCGACACCCCGACGTTTACCGGCTTGCCGGTGGGTGTGGTGGAAAAAGCTGGCAAGCGCGACTTGCAGGTTGTCACCCATGAGCCGCTGTCCAACGGCGACGGCCTCAATGTGCTGGTCAAGCGTGAAGTCGTGGGTTTCCGCGCCAACATCGCTGAGCCTAAAGGCGAGTTCGAGGAAGACGGCGAGAAACGCTACCGCTACCGCGTCGAGCCGAATGAAATGCCGGCCGGCCTGCATCAACTGCGCCCGAACCATCCGCTGAACCGCAACCTGGATCATAACTGGCAGCAGGCCTTGCAAAAGACCTCCGCCGAGCGCCGTATCGGCCTGGCGTGGGCCGCTCGCCTGCGTGAAGACCAACTGGAAGTCACCGCGACCAGCGAAGAAGGCATCAGCGCCAGCGTCACCCTGCCCGGCCCGTTCGGCGTGGCCAACAAGCCGGAACAGGCGCTGGACACCCTGCGCGACCTGCTCGGCCAACTGGGGACCACTGAATACCACGCGACAGACATCCAGTTGGATGCACCGCGAGCGTTCTTCATCCCCAACTCACAGCTCAAGGCACTGCGCCGCGAAGTGATTGAAGCGCTGACCGCCGCCCGCATCGCCGCTCACCCGCGCGGTGGCCGCAAAGCCGAAACCACGCCGCCGCCGGTTTACCCGGAAGCGCACTTGTCGTTCCTGGCCAACGTCTACAACCAGAAAGCCCGCGACTTCTACCACCGTCACGGTGTGAAGCTGATCGACGCCGCCTTCGAAGCCCATGAAGAAACCGGCGAAGTGCCGGTGATGATCACCAAGCACTGCCTGCGTTTCTCGTTCAACCTGTGCCCCAAACAGGCCAAGGGTGTCACCGGTGTGAAGACCAAGGTAGCGCCGATGCAGTTGATCCATGGCGATGAAGTGCTGACCTTGAAGTTCGACTGCAAGCCGTGCGAGATGCACGTGGTGGGCAAGATCAAGGGGCATATCCTTGGCTTGCCGCAACCGGGCAGCGCGGTGGAGCATTTCAACCCGCAAAACATCATCTTTCAGGGCACGCACTAACCCTGTGGGAGCGGGGCCACCACCAGCCCCGCTGCAACCCCGCAGCCGCCAGCAGAATCGCCGCTACCCCCAGCCATTGCAGCCAGCCGAGGCGATGCCCGAAGGCAATCCAGTCGACGAAGATGGCCGCGATCGGGTAGATAAACGACAGTGCTCCGGTGATGGCCGTCGGCAACTTCTGGATCGCGCCATACAACAACACATACATCAAGCCGGTGTGCACTACGCCAAGCGTTACCAGTGCGGCCCAGGCGTTTGGCGCAGTTGGCAGGCCGCTCCAGGGCACCAAAGGCGCCAGCAGCACCGCCCCGGTTGCAACTTGGATCAACGCCATCAAATGTGGCGGTACGTCTTTCAAACGCTTGATGATCAACGCTGCAATTGCATACAAAAACGCTGCGCCCAACGCTAGCGCGATACCCGCCAGGTAATCCCCGCCGCTGCTCTGCTGATCGCCATGGGCGGTAACAATCGCCAACATCCCGAGAAACGCCACGCTCAGCCACGCGAGCTTCTGCACGGTGATTTTTTCACCCAGGAACACCGCCGCCAACATCACCAACATGAACGGCTGCACGTTGTACACCGCCGTACTGATGGCAATTGACGCGTGGGAATAGGACTCAAACAGCAACAACCAATTACCGACAATCGCCACGCCACTGAGCATCGCCAGCCCGACCTTGGCCCAACTGAGCAGGTCCAGTCGCAAGTACCCGAACATCGCGCACACCAGCAACAGTGTCAGCCCGCCGATCACGCAGCGCCAGAACACCACTTCGATCACCGACACGCCAGAGACCAATACAAACCAGCCAATGGTGCCTGAGATCAGCATGGCGGCGACCATTTCCCACGACCCGCGACGAATGGATGTGTCCATGATTAAGGCTCCTCAAGTGAGGCTCAATTATGGCAATCTGCTTGAGAGCGGCTCCAGTGACTAAAAAAGGTCAAACACCTGGATGACCTTTACTTATTAGGCGGACCCCATGATTGACACCATCGACCAGCAACTGATCGCCGCTTTGATGGACGACTCACGCTTGTCGCTCAAGGCCCTGGCCGGCATTACCGGGCTGTCCTCGCCCAGTGTTGGCGAGCGTTTGCGGCGTCTTGAAGAGCGCGGCGTGTTGACCCACTACACCGTGGATATCGACCCCAAGCATTTTGGCTACCTGTTGCAGGCCATCGTGCGTATCCGCCCGTTACCCGGCAAATTGCAGGAGGTGGAGCGCCAGATCCAGGCCATCCCCGAGTTCACGGAGTGCGACAAGGTCACGGGCGAGGATTGTTTTATTGCGCGGCTGCATGTGCGCACCATGGATCATCTGGACAGTTTGCTTGACCGGCTTAACGCGTATGCCGAAACCAACACGGCGATCGTCAAGAAGACCCCGGTGAAACGGCGATTGCCGCCACTGGGGGATTAACGGGGCAGCTCCCACAACTAGAACTGTTTCGTTTATTCGTGCAGTATTTTGGCTGCTGCCAATAAGCCTCGGAACTTACGATAACGCGCATCCAGCACTGACCGTTGATTTGCATCTGGCAAATACCTCGCCTTCACGGGCATCCCTGCCTGCAACAACGCCTCCCCCTGCCCAATCGCCAGGAACCCCAGCTTCGCCGCGCCAATACACGCACTCAACTCACTGCCGTGCAAGGTGAAGATTTCTCGCTGCAGGATATTCGCCAGCAACTGTGCCCAGTATTCACTGCGCGCCCCGCCCCCCACCAGGGCGCATGCCCCCACACTCGCACCCGCCGATTGCACGGCGTGCAAGGCATCGAGCAAACCGAAGCCCACACCTTCCATCACCGCGTAGCCGAGCATGGCGGGCGTGCAGTCATGGCCCAGGCTCATGAACCCACCGCGCAGCAACGGATCGTTATGGGGGGTACGTTCACCGGCGAGGTACGGTAGAAACAGCGGTGTGTTCAAAGGCACAGGCTGCCCGATTGGCAACTGCAGTTGCACCTGGCCCAACAACGTTTGCTCATCCGCCGTGCCGGTCAGCCGCGTCACCCAGCGCAAGCAACTGGCACCGGCCAGCATCGCGCCCATGGTGTACCAACGGTTGGGTAACGCATGGCAGAAGCTGTGCACGGCACTGGCCGGGTTGCCGGCAGCGTGGTCAGTGATTGCGACAATCGCCGCGCTGGTGCCGAGGGTGATGAAGCCATCGCCTGCGTTGATCGCACCGATACCCACGGCGGCCACCGGGTTATCGCCACCGCCGCCCGCAAGCACTACGTCAGTCGACAGCCCCAGCTCGGTCGCCGTCAAACCCGCACTCGCGGCGCCGCCTTCGACCAACCTGGGCATCTGTTCCGGCACAAGGCCCGTAGCGCGCAGCATCGGGGCGAACCACTCACGCTGTGCCACATCCAGCCACAACGTCCCGGCAGCGTCGGACATCTCGCTGATACGCTCGCCACTCAGGCGCAAACGCAGGTAGTCCTTGGGTGACAGCACACAGTCGATGGCCTTGAATACCGCAGGCTCATGCTGTTGCAACCAGAGCAATTTCGGCGCCGTGAGCCCGGCCATGGGCAGGCTGCCCGTGACGTCGGCAAACCCCGCCCCCAACTGTTCAGCTTCAGTGATCGCGCGGGAATCGTCCCACAGGATTGCGGGATACAACACGCGGTTGTCATCCCCCAACAACACAGCACCGTGCATTTGCCCGGACAGGCCGATACACGCCACACGCCCAAACCCCTCGTGCGCACGCAGTTGCCCCAACGCCTTAACACACGCCTGCCACCAATCTTCCGGCGCTTGCTCGGACCAGCCGCTGTGGCGCCGCGACACACTCAAACGCACGCCAGCGTGGGCCAGCACCCTACCGTCAAGGTCCATCAGGATGGCCTTGAGTTCAGAGGTGCCGAGGTCTATTCCGAGGGAAACAGGCAGGTTCATACGTAATTTTCCAATCAACTACCGCCACATGAGTCACGCAATTGCAGGGTTGGCGCCAGGCGCACGCTCTGGGGCGGTGCCGTGGGCGAAGCCATGCGCTGCAACAACAGGCCGACAGCGCGAGCGCCGAGTGCCTTGACCGGTTGAGCGATCAAGGTCAGGCGCGGCACGAAAAAGTCCGCCCAGTCAAAATCATCAAAGCCGACCAAGGCCATCTGCCCCGGCACGGCGATATGTGCGTCACGCAGCGCGTGCATGGCACCAAGGGTCATCAGGTTGTTGCCGGCCATGATTGCCGTGGGCGGCGCGGCCAGGCCCAGCAACTGCGCCGTGGCCAGGCGTGCCGGCTCGGTGTTGGAGCCGCCATTGACCAACAGTTGTGGATCAAACGCCAGCCCCGCCACGTGCAACGCTGCGCGGTAACCGGCCACTCGCTCATCGGTGGTGCTGAACCCCTCGCGCCCGGCGATAAAGCCAATGCGGCGGTGACCATGGGCGATCAAATGTTCAATAAGGGCCTGGGTGGGCTCGGCGTTGTCCACCCCGACCTGGTCAAACTGCTCGCTCATCATGCGGTCCACCAGCACCGCTGGAATCTCGTTGGCCCGCAGGTATTCCAGCGCTTTTGAGCCGTTCGAGGGGGCCAGCACAATCCCGTCGACACGCCGATGATGCAGCGCCGTGACCACCCGCAGCTCCTGCTCCGGGTCGTCGTGGGTGTCGACAAACAGCATCATGTAACCGTGCTTGGCGCATTCGGTTTCAATCGCGTGCACCGTTTCACTGAAGTAATGGTTGGACAGCGCCGAGATCGCCACGCCAATCGTGCTGGTACTTGACCGCGCCAGCGAGCGCGCCAGGGTGTTGGGGATGTACCCCAGTGCCTGGATTGCCTGCTGCACCGCTTGCACCGTGGCCGGGCTGACCTTGCGGGTACCGTTCAACACATGGGACACCGTTGATGTCGACACCCCCGCCCTGCTTGCGACGTCATCCATGGTGACCACGGCGCTGTTCCTCTCACTGATTCAACGTTTACTCGACCAACCGCTGTACGTACCGATGTTGTCACGGGTGATCAGTTTTGGCGTGAGCAGGGTCACCGCTTCGGCTGGGGCTTTGTCGTTGAGAATGTCATTGCCCACGTCCACCGCGGTCTGCGCCATGGCCCAAGGGTCCTGGCTGGCGGACGCCTGGATTTGCGTGTCGGTCTTCAGCGCATTCTCGATATCCGGCGCGCCGTCCACTGAGGTAATAATGATGCCGCTGCGCTTGAGTTGCTTGGCCGCCAGGTCACTGCCGATGGCTTGCGGGTCGTTGATCGCGAACAGGCCGTCGATTTTCGGGAAGCGCGTCAGGTAACCCTGCATGGCGTTCAAGCCACCTTCGCGCGAGCCCTTGGCGTCCTGGTCATCGGACAGCACCTTGATCTGCGGCGCACTGGCGAGTGCCGCCTTGCACCCTTTGACGCGGTCGGTCACAGCAGTGACTTGCGGGCCGTTCTGGATGATCACATTGCCCTTGCCGCCGAGCTTATCCACCAGGTACTGGCAGGCCAGCTTGCCGGCCTCGACGTTGTCGGTCTGCACCGTGGCGTTCACGCCCTTGGCGTCGACATCCACGGCGACCACGACAATGCCCGCGTCGCGGGCTTTTTTGATGGCCGAGGCCATGGCGGACGGGTCTACCGCGTTGATCAGGATCAGGTCGACCTTGGACGAGATAAAGTTGTCGATCTGCGAAAACTGCTTGCTCAAGTCATAGTCGGCCGACACCGAGGTGACCTTGACGTTGGGGTTTAGCTCCTTGGCCCGCGCGGTGGCGCCATCGGCCAGGGTCACGAAATACGGGTTGCCCAGCGAGCCCATGCTGATGCCGAGGGCTTTGAGTTCGCGCGCTTCGACGGCTTGGGACATCAAGGCAGCCAAGGCAATAACGGGAAAGATACGTTTGACGTTCATGCGGGTCTCTCTTGTGATTGTTGTATGAGTGAAATCAGGTCCGAGCACCGGACTGGCGATAACGATCCAGCGCGACTGCGCCAATGATCACGATGCCCTTGATGATGTATTGCCAGATATCCGACACACCTAGCAGCACCAGGCCGTTGGTGAGTACCGCGATGATCAGCGCGCCGATCAGTGTGCCGCCGATGGTGCCGACGCCGCCGGTAAAGCTGGTGCCACCGAGGATCACCGCGGCAATCGCGTCCAGCTCATAGGATTGCCCCAGTTGCAGGCCGTTGGCCGCGAACAGGCGCGAAGCGCTCATCACCGCGCCCAGCCCGGCCAACGCACCGGACATGGCGTAGACGAATAGCAGCACCTTCCACACCTTGATCCCCGACAATCGCGCCGCTTCCGGGTTACCGCCCACCGAGTAGATCTGCACGCCCATCACCGTCCGGCGCAGGATGAACCACGACAGCGCTACCACCGCGACGGCAATGATCACCAGCCAGGGCACACCGAGCACCGAGTCATTGCCGATAAACGCAAACGGCAGGTCGGGGTTGAAAACGGTCTTGTCATCGGCCAGCAGGCGCGCCAAACCGCGCATGGCGGTGAGTGCGCCGAGGGTGACGATAAACGGCGGCAGGCGCATAAAGGCGATCAATCCGCCGTTGACCAGGCCCAGCAACAGCCCGAAGCCAATACCGGCAGCAATCCCGAACATGCCGAATTGCGGCGACATCGACGCTTGCAACGCCACCACCGCCGACGCGGCCAGGATCGCGCCCACCGACAGGTCGATACCCGCCGTGAGGATCACAAAGGTCATGCCTGCCGCCAGCACCACATTCACCGAGGCCTGCTGAGAGATGATCGACAGGTTCTGCACTGTCAGGAAGTTCTCGCTAGCCAGGGCAAAGCCCACCAGCAACAGGATCAGTACCGGCAACATGCCGACGGTGCGCATCAACTCGCGTGCGCGTTCAGCTTTACCTATTGTTGCAACGTTCAATTCAGCCATGGGCAACCACCTGATCGCCACCGGTGGCGAGGTCAATAATACGTTCTTGGGAAATAACCTGGCCCGACGCCCCGCCGACTTCAGCCACCAACTGGCCTTCGCGCATGATCAGCACGCGGTCGCAGGTGCCGATGATTTCCGGCAACTCGCTGGAAATCACCACAATGCCCACACCGGCTTGCGCCAGTTGATTGATGATGCGGTAGATCTCGGACTTGGAACCGATGTCCACGCCGCGTGTGGGTTCGTCGAGGATCAGCACATGCGGCTTGACCTCCAACAGCCGCGCCAGCAGCACCTTTTGCTGATTGCCGCCGGACAGCGCGCCGACATTGACCTTGCCCGACGCCACGCGAATCGACAGTGACTTGATCGCGTCCCTGGCGCGTTGCGCCGCATGGCCACGATCGAGCACACCACCGGCATGGGCATCCGGTACACACGCGCAGACATTGATGTTGTCCGCCACGCTCATGTCCAAGAACAGGCCCTGAGCCTTGCGGTCTTCGGTGAGGTAAACGACGCCGGCGCGAATCGCATCCGCCGGGGTGCGCAGTTGGGTGATGGTCTTGCCGACTACTTCCAAGGTACCGGAGGTGCGTGGGTCGGCGGCAAAGATCAGCCGTGCCAGTTCGGTGCGCCCTGCCCCGACCAGGCCGGCAATCCCGAGCACTTCGCCGGCATGCAGGTCGAAACTACAGCTGCGCACGCGCTTGCCATCAGCCATGTCGCGCACGCGCATCACCACGTTGCCGGGGTTATACGCGGCGTGTTCCTTCTTGTAGAACCCCGACAGGTCGCGGCCCACCATCATTTTCACGAGCACGTCGGCCGACAGCGCCTCGCGGGTCAGCTCGCCGATGTATTGGCCGTCACGCAGCACCGAGACGCGGTCCGACAGCTCGTAGATCTCGGCCATGCGGTGGCTGATATAGATGATCGCCAAACCTTGGCTGCGCAACTGTTTGATCAGCGCGAACAAACGATCAGTCTCGCGGGACGACAAGGGTGTGGTGGGTTCGTCCATCACCAGGATCTTGGCGTGGCCATGCAAGGCGCGGGCGATTTCCACCAGTTGGCGCTCGGCAATCGACAGGCTGCTGACCCGCGTTGACGGGGTGAACTCCGCGCCAAGGCGTTGCAGCACTTCGATGCACCCGGCCTCCATGCCTTTGCGGTCGATGGTCCAGCCACGCCGCAGTTCGCGGCCCAGGTAGATGTTCTCGGCCACGCTCAGGTTCGGGCACAGGCTCAGTTCTTGATAGATCACGGCAATGCCGAGAGCTTTGGCGGTGGCAGGGTCGAAGGTGGGGATGGGCTGGCCGGCAATGCGGATTTCACCGCCGGGGTCGGCTTGATAGGCGCCGGAAAGGATTTTCATCAAGGTCGATTTGCCGGCGCCGTTCTCCCCCATCAAGGCGTGGATTTCGCCGGGGTAGACCTTCAGGCCGACATTCTTGAGCACGCGCAAACCATTGAAGGTTTTGCTGATGCCCTGCATCTCAAGCAAGGGTTCAAGGCTCATGAATGAGCTCCTGGGATTATTATTTTTGTAATCAAGTGGGCCGACTCTAATTCAGATACATTTTCTTACGCAAGCGCTTGCGTTGACCATTTGTCGACAGATGAAACGTTTCATCACGTTTAAATTCGAAAAACACTGTTTTCGGATCGAATATATCCATTCGAAGGTATTTCTCCTTTGCCCAGCCATCAAAACGCCACAATCTCTGCTATTGTCCAAGGACCTCATCTCCTCCTCGTCGCCGCCAAGCGATCTGCTGTGAGCATGCTCTGCGCCATCGCCGATTGACGACGGCGGGCCTGGACACCACGGAACGCCCTGCGATGGACACACCGCTCCCCGAACAGCCGCAATCGCGCGCCGAAAAAATCGTCGAGTTCAAACGCCAGAAAACCCTGCTCAAGACCGGCGCCCTGCAAGACGCGATCTTCAACAGCGCCTATTTCTCGAGCATCGCCACCGATGAGAAAGGCGTGATCCAAATCTTCAATGTAGGCGCCGAACGCATGCTCGGCTATGCCGCCGCCGATGTGGTCAACCGCATCACCCCCGCCGATATTTCCGACCCCATCGAACTGGTCACCCGCGCTGCCGCGCTCAGCCAGGAACTGGACACGCCGATCACGCCGGGGTTCGAAGCGCTGGTGTTCAAGGCCTCCCGGGGTATTGAAGACATCTACGAGCTGACCTATATCCGCAAGGATGGCAGTCGCCTGTCGGCCATGGTGTCGGTGACCGCCTTGCGTAACCGGCATGACACGATCATCGGTTACCTGCTGATCGGCACCGACAACACCGCGCGCAAGCGGGAAGAAGCCGAACGCAAAGGCTTCGAGCGCGCCCTGGAAGAGAAGAACCTGGAGCTGGAGCACGCCAGCCACATGAAGTCCGAGTTCCTCGCCACCATGTCCCACGAACTGCGCACGCCGCTGAATGCGGTAATCGGTTTTTCCGAGGCGCTCAAGGACGGGCTGGTCGGGGAAATGAGCGAGACCCAGCGCGAGTACATCGGTGATATCTTCACCAGCGGCCAGCATTTGCTGTCATTGATCAACGACATTCTCGACCTGTCCAAGGTCGAGGCCGGCATGATGGAGCTGGAACTGGAGAGCGCGGAGCTTTCCGGCTTGTTGGCCAACAGTCTGTTGATCGTGCGGGAAAAGGCCGCGCTGCAACGTATTCAACTGAAGCTGGAAAGCCCTGAAGACTTCGGCTGTCTGGAACTGGACCTGCGCAAGACCAAGCAGATCGTCTACAACCTGCTGGCCAATGCGGTGAAGTTCAGCGAGCACGGCAGCTCAGTGACGCTGATGGTGCGCCAGGTGGCCCGCGAGCAGGTCGGGCAGATTCCCGGCGAATGGCCGGTGTACCGCTTCGACTTGCCCGACAGTGCGCATCAACAGTTCCTCGAGTTGAGCGTCAGCGACACCGGGATTGGTATCGCTGAAGGCGACATGGGCAAGCTGTTCAAGGCGTTCAGCCAGATCGACAGCAGCCTGGCGCGCAAATTCGAAGGCACCGGCCTGGGGCTGGCGATGGTCAAGCAACTGACGGATTTGCACGGCGGCAGTGTAGCCGTGGCCAGCCGTGAAGGCTGTGGCGCGCGGTTTGTCGCGTGGTTGCCGCTGCATCGCACGCCGGAGGCAGCATGGCCGAGATCCTGATCATTGAAGACAATGAAGCCAATATGCGCCTGGCGCGCCTGTTGTTAGTGAATGCCGGCCACACGGTGCTGTGGGCACCCGATGCCGAAACCGGCCTGACCCTGGCCCGCGAACAACAACCGGCGTTGATCCTGATGGACATCCAACTGCCCGGCATGGACGGCTTGGCGGCCACTGCGCTGCTCAAGCAAGACCCGCTGACCGCACACATCCCGGTGGTCGCCTTGACGGCCATGGCGATGAAAGAAGACCGCGAAAAGACCCGGCTCGCCGGTTGTGACGCCTACATCACCAAGCCGTTGCGTTACAAAGAGCTGTACCAACTGATCGACACCTTGCTGCAAACGCCCAACAGACCCCTCACATGAGTCCGCTCCATGGCCAGCCAACCCGCGACGTTGTTGATCGTTGATGATGACCCCCAGGTGCGCAAACTCCTGGAAACCCTGCTGCAGCACGAAGGCTACCAGACCCTGAGTGCAAGCAGCGGTGAAGAAGCCTTGCAGTTGGTGGCGCAGCAGCCCCCGGACCTGATCCTGCTCGACGTGATGATGGCGGACATGGACGGCTATGAAGTCGCCAGCCAATTAAAGGGTGATGAAACCACCGCGGGTATCCCGATCATCATGTTATCCGCCCTCAGTGAGCAGAGCGCCCGTGTCAGTGGGCTGGAGGCCGGCGCCGAGGAGTTCATCAGCAAGCCGGTAGAACGTGTCGAGTTGTGGTTGCGAGTGCGCAACCTGCTGCGGCTCAAAGAGCGTGGCGACCTGGCAAGCCATTCGCGCGAGCTGGGGCAACGGCAAACGGGAGTGAACGTGCATGACTTGGCCCTTCAGGACCTCGAAAATGCCTTGCGCCACGCCGTCGAGCGCGAAGACTTCACCGTGCATTACCAGCCCAAGGTCGATATCGCCAGCGGCCGCCTTTGCGCCCTCGAAGCGTTACTGCGCTGGGAGAGGCCCGACTACGGCCCCGTATCCCCGGCCGTGTTTGTGCCGATATTGGAGCGCCTTGGGCTGATCTTACCTGTGGGACGCTGGGTGATAGAGCAGGTTTGCCAACAGATTGCCGAGTGGCAACGTGGGGCCATTGGTGCGGTGGAGGTGTCGGTGAACGTCTCCGGCCATCAACTGATCGAAGGCGACCTGATTGCCGATATCGCGCGCACTCTGGCGCAAACCGGGGTCGAGCCGCATTGGCTCGAAGTGGAGCTGACCGAAGGCTCCTTGATGGAAAACACCCAGCACACCATCGCCAGCCTGCAGCGCCTGCACGCGATGGGCGTGAAGATTTCCATCGATGACTTCGGCACCGGCTATTCGAGCCTGGCGTATCTGCGGCGTTTTCCTATCGATACGTTGAAGATCGACATTGCGTTTATCCGCGAAGTCACCAGCAACCCGCAGGACGCGGCGATCACCCGCACCATCATTGAACTGGCCCACAGCCTCAACCTGCGGGTAGTGGCTGAAGGCGTGGAAACCCGGGCGCAGTTGGCGTTCTTGAAGGAGGCCGGTTGTGATCAGATCCAAGGCTACCTGTTCAGCCGGCCGTTACCCGTGGAAACCTTGGAGCGCTTGTTGCTGGAGCGTTGAGAGGTCCCTCTGACTGCATGTGCATGGATGCCAGGGGACACTACGGATCCGGCCCGCCGCCGCGAGCGCCAGGTGAGCACTCAGTCCTGATTCTCGGTCTTGCCCACATCCGCCGCTTCATCCAGATCGTTGAGCGGCACTTCTGCGTCATCCATCAACGAGCCAGGGTCTTCATTGCCTGGGTCGTTGAGTTCGTCATCAAGTTCTTTTGACATCACCGTCTCCTCTAACCGCCTTGGGTATCGATATCGGCATCGGTTTCAGCCTTGGGCTCCGGCTCAGGCTCGAAGTCTGGACTGTAGTCGTTTTCTTCAGCCTTGGGGTCTTTGGCCGGTGCCGGATCTTTTGGCGCGTCGGCTGCAGTACCTGGCGCGGGTTCGCCGCCGTCGATGGCCGGGTCGTTGCGCCCGCTGACTTGGGGATCGTCGTGTGTGCTCATGGGTCACCTCTTCGCAGTGTTGGGAAAATACTGCCTGCGTAAAGGTAAGGTCACGCCCTGGCCAATGAAGTTCAAATTGCTTAAGAGCCTGGGTTATCGACCTGGATGTAGAACGCATAGGCGGCGAGCATTATCCAGAACACCATGAAGATCCAAGGTGTACGCACCGAGAACAGCAAGGATTTGCGGTAGCCCTTGTGCGAGGACTCCACTTCGGAAAACAGCGGCGACTCGTCATAAGCCAAGCCCATCACCGGCTCGCTGCGCAGCAGTTCGCTCTGCTTGAAGTGCCAGTGATCGATGATGTCATACGCCGCGCGTATGCCGGGCCACGCGTTGAGTGAGCTCAGAATGCCCAGGAGCGCCAGGAACAGCGGGACCAACAGTGTGAACAATTTGCCCCATTCCGGGTTGAGATTGCCCATGCCAGAGACAAAGGCGATCACCAGGAACGACTGCGCCGTCAGGTAGGCGTCGGTGCGGTTGGCCAGGATCGTGGTTTCGTACTGTATCTCGCGCCGGTAAAAGTCGAGGCGGTCTTTGGGTGAGCCGAAGATCTTGGCGTTGTGTTCACTGTGATCGGTCAGGGTCGATTCTGGGGATTGGGGGGAGATGATTCTGGGCACATGCGTGTTCCGTTTTGGATCGAGTCTGTTTAGAAGGAAGGGGCGCTGGCGAAGTTCAAGTTAGTTCGCGCACCAATCTGGCGCATTTTGTAGTGAGCGAGCCTGCCCGGCGCTGGCGTGCGTAGCGCTCCCGTTTTTTTTGGGGCCGCTGCGCAGCCCAGCGCGGGGCAAGCCCGCTCACTGCAATAGGGTTATTGGTGGTTTCGGCACAGGCATTGCTTAACCCTTTCATCACTCACCTGCCTTGCCCGCTTACAGGAGCATTCGTTACCCACCGACCCAGAGCCGACCCCATAAGAAAGTAAGGACCAGGCCGGTTGGCACCTTCAGCCACGGCCTTATAAAAATGCGTTTTTTGAAGCGGCAGTGCCACTTGGCAATCCTCGGCACTGACAAGGTACTGGAATGGCTCGATCTTTCTTCGATGAAATGAATGACGCAAACGGCGCGTGCCGTGCACATTATCAAGACTTCTCCCGCTGGCTGGCGAATACGCCGCCGGAACTGCTGGCCCAGCGTCGCCGTGAAGCCGACTTGCTGTTCCACCGCGCCGGGATTACGTTCACGCTGTATGGTGACGAGCAAGACACCGAGCGCCTGATCCCCTTCGACATCATCCCCCGCAGCATCCCCGCCAGTGAATGGAGCCTGATCGAACGCGGTTGTATCCAGCGCGTCAACGCGCTGAACATGTTCCTTGCCGACATCTACCACGACCAGCGCATTATCAAGGCCGGGATCATTCCGGCGGAACAGGTGCTGGGCAACGAGGGTTATCAGAAGGCGATGGTCGGCCTGGACCTGCACCGCGACATCTACTCGCATATTTCCGGTGTCGACCTGGTGCGCGATGGTGACGGCACCTACTACGTGCTTGAAGACAACCTGCGCACCCCCAGCGGCGTGAGCTACATGCTCGAAGACCGCAAGATGATGATGCGCCTGTTCCCCGAGGTGTTCGCCAAGCAGCGTATCGCGCCGGTGGACCATTACCCCAACCTGCTGCTCAAGACCCTGAAAAGCTCCAGCCGCCTGGACAACCCCAACGTGGTGGTGCTGACGCCAGGGCGCTTTAACAGTGCATTCTTCGAACATGCGTTCCTGGCCCGGGAAATGGGCGTGGAACTGGTGGAAGGCGCGGACTTGTTCGTGCAGGACCTCAAGGTGTTCATGCGCACCACCGACGGCCCCAAGCCGGTCGACGTGATTTACCGGCGTATCGACGACGCCTTCCTCGACCCCAAGGCCTTCAACCCCGATTCGATGCTTGGCGTGCCCGGCCTGGTGGCCGCCTATTGCGCCGGCAACGTGGTGCTGGCCAATGCCATCGGCACCGGCGTGGCTGATGACAAGTCGATCTACCCCTACGTGCCCGAGATGATCCGCTTCTACCTGGATGAAGAACCGGTGCTGCAAAACGTGCCGACCTTCCAGTGCCGCAAACCCGATGAACTGTCCCACGTTCTGGCCAACCTGCCGCAACTGGTGGTCAAGGAAACCCAAGGCTCCGGCGGCTACGGCATGCTGGTCGGCCCGGCCTCCAGCGCCGCCGAGATCGAGGACTTCCGCCAACGCATCAAGGCCCGACCCCACGCGTATATCGCCCAACCCACACTGAGCCTGTCCACCTGCCCCACCTTTGTCGAGAACGGCATTGCTCCGCGCCATATCGACCTGCGGCCCTTTGTGCTGTCGGGCAAGGAAACCCGCCTGGTACCGGGTGGTCTTACCCGTGTTGCGCTGAAGGAAGGCTCACTGATCGTCAACTCGTCGCAAGGCGGCGGAACCAAGGACACCTGGGTGGTGGAGGACTGAGTATGTTGAGTAGAACCGCCGCAGACCTGTACTGGATGTCCCGTTACCTGGAGCGCGCCGAGAACCTGGCGCGGATGCTCGAGGTCAGTTATTCCCTGTCGTTGATGCCCCAGGCCGGGCGCAGTGATGGCCTGGATGAACTGGCCATGTCGCTGCTCAGCAGCGGCACCCTGGACAACTACCTTGAGCGGCATAAGCAACTGGATGCCGAGCGCATGTTGCACTTCTTCGCCCTTGACGAAGAAAACCCCGCCAGCATCTACAACTGCCTGCGCGCCGCGCGCGGCAATGCCCATGCGGTACGCGGGCGGATCACCGCCGACATGTGGGAAAACCTCAACGCCACCTGGCTGGAAATGCGCAGCATCGCCGCGGGCGGCCTGGCGCGGCATGGCATCAGCCACTTTTGTGATTGGGTCAAGCAGCGTTCGCACCTGTTCCGGGGGGCCACCTCCGGGACGATCATGCGCAATGACGCCTATCGGTTTATCCGCCTGGGCACCTTCGTAGAGCGTGCGGATAACACCTTGCGCCTGCTGGATGCACGCTATGAGATGTTTGGCGAGGAGTCGGAAGAAGTCAGTGACTTGTCGGCACGCGGTTATTACCAATGGAGCGCCCTGCTCCGAGCGTTGTCGTCGTTCGAGGCGTATACCGAGTTGTATCCAAATGCGTTGAATGCTCGCTCGGTCTCAGAGTTGCTGTTGTTGCGCAGCGATGTGCCGCGTTCGTTGCATGCGTGTATCGAGGAGTTGAGTCACATCCTGGCGGACTTGCCCGGCAGTTACGGGCGCACGGCGCAGCGGTTGGCCGCGGAGTTTGAGGCGCGGCTCAGGTATACGGGCATTGATGAGATTCTTGAGGATGGGTTGCATAGCCGGTTGACGGAATTTATTGACACGGTTCGGGAGTTGGCGCAGGCGATTCATAGTTCATATCTGGAAGTGGTTTAGAACACGACGCCGATCAAAATGTGGGAGCGGGCAAGCCCGCTCCCACATTTTGATCGGGTTGGGGTTACGGTTTTCGTAGGAACGCGAGCATCAGCGTGTTGACCTGCTGGCTTTGTTCGTTCTGGATCCAGTGGCCGCAGCTGGGCAGCACGTGTTGTTCAAGGTGAGGCACTGAATCGGGCATGCGTTTGAGCGTGTGCGCCTCGAACACGCCGACTGGGTCGCGGTCACCGATGAGGAATAGCGTGGGTTGCAACACCTGCTGGCCAGCCAGGCATTCGGTGCGTTGCCAGTTGCGTTCGAAGTTGCGGTACCAGTTCAGCGGGCCACGAAAACCGTGGTCGGCGAAGGTTTTTACGTAGACGTCCAGATCGGCCTGGGAACACCATTGCGGCAGTGCGCCGGGGGCTGGAACGCCTTCAAGTAACCTGGCGCTCGGCGGTTTCTTTTGCAAAAACACATCCTGATCCTGCATGAACAGGCGCAACGTGCGCTCGATGTCAGCGTTCAACTCCTGCTCGGCAACGCCAGGCTCCTGGAAATACAGGATGTAGTTGAAACGGTCGGCATACAGCTCGCGCATGATTTCGATGACCGGACGCCGCGCGCGCCCAGCGAATGGCACGGACATCGTGATCAAGCGCGTGACACGCTCGGGTTCGAGCAGCGCCAGGTGCCAGGCCACCACTGCCCCCCAGTCATGGCCGACCATCACCACCTGCGCATGGCCAAAATGGTCCATGGCCTGCTGGATATCCCCGCACAGGGTCAGCAGATCATAATCGGCGATCGCCGCGGGCGAACTTGTCTGGCCGTAGCCGCGCATTTCCGGGGCGAACACTCGGTAACCCGCAGCCGCCAATGCGCGAATCTGCTCGCGCCAGGAGTGCCAGCATTCCGGGAAACCGTGGAGCAGCCAGATCGGCGGACCTTCGTCGGCTCCCGTGACCTGCACACTTAACTCAATGCCGTTGACCTTGATCCTGTGCTGCCGGGTAGCGTTCATCAGAGGCGTCCTTGTGTAGTTTCCGCTCGCGGTACTCTCGCGGTGAGCAATTCATCAAACGTTTGAAAGCACTGCTGAATGCGCTGTCCGACTGATAACCCAATGCCTGGCCGATGCAGGACACACTGCTGCTGGAGGTGTTCAACGCCTGTACCGCCAAATGCATGCGCCAGCGGGTCAGATACGCCTGAGGTGCCATGCCAACACTCCCCCTCCACCACCGCGTTGAACTTGATGCCACCCGGTGGTGGAAAATCCAGCGCCCAGTTGCCGCCCGCCTTCAACCCTGCAAAATACGAGTGGTGACTGCGTAACAACGCCACCCCATCAGACAGGGTATCCATAAATAAAAAAGCTCCGGACGATCGCGACAGAAATACAGACTTTAGGCTATTCCGCGTCCGGCCCCAAAAAAACACTATAGGTCCTCCTGAGTGGAGAGCCTTATGACCAGCAAGCAAACCCCTATCAACAGCGGATTCGACGTCGCCGTGGTGCTGGACCAGCGTGGTCAAGCATGCGATGTAGCCGCCCCCGCTCACGATGAAAGCAGGCGCTCCGGCGTCTATCCCTGGGCCGTCGACCCGGAGCACGCCGAGCGGTTATGGGCATTGAGCGAGCGACTGTGTGGCGTCACGCTCTGATCGTCGGTGCCCACCAGCGCGGCAACAATTGGCGCACCCGCGCCTCGCCGAACCGGTCATCGATCAACATCACCACGCCCCGGTCCTGCTGGCTACGGATCACCCTGCCCGCCGCCTGCACCACTTTCTGAATGCCGGGGTACAGGTAGGTGTAGTCGTAACCCGCGCCGAAGATCGCGCCCATGCGCAGTTTCATCTGTTCGTTGACCGGGTTCAGTTGGGGCAGCCCGAGGGTGGCAATAAAAGCACCGATCAAGCGCGCACCGGGCAAGTCAATGCCCTCGCCGAATGCGCCACCCAGTACGGCAAAACCGATGCCCTGGCTGTGCTCGGTGAACTGGTCAAGAAAGGCCTGGCGCTCGGCCTCCGCCATGCCGCGTGACTGCTGCCAGAGCACGATCTGCGGGTGTCGCTCGCCGAGCAACTGCGCCACCTGCTGCAGGTAATCAAAGCTTGAGAAAAACGCCAGGTAGTTGCCAGGCTGTTGGGTGTACTGGTGGGCGATCAGCTCAACGATGGGTTCCAGCGAGGCGTTGCGATGCACGAAGCGTGTGGAGATTGCATCGACGATGCGCACCTGCAGTTGCTCGGCCTTGAACGGTGACTCCACGTCGATCCACGCGGTATCCGCCGGCAGGCCCAGCAAGTCGGCGTAGTAATGACGAGGGCTGAGGGTGGCGGAAAACAGCACGCTGCTGCGGGCCGCGGTCAATCGCGGGCGGATGAACTCAGCAGGTACCACGTTACGCAGGCACAGGGTCGAGCTGCTGCGTTTGCCGCTGAACTGGCGCTTGCTGATGTCGAAAATAAAGTGCTCGTTGAACAGCTCGGCAACCTTGGCGAATTGCAGCGCCTCGAAATAAAACGCTTGCAGGTCGCCACTGAGGGACTCGGGATGCTCGTTGAAATATTCGCCCATGGCGCTGGCGCACAGGGTCAGGGCCTGTAACAGTTTTTCGGGTCGGGCGACATAAGCCTGGTACGGCGCGAGCTGGTCCTTGTGCAGCGCGTTCCACTCACGGTTGAGGCGCTGCAAGGGTTTCTTTAACGCTTCTGGCGCGGTGTCGCGCAGGGTCTTGAGGCTGTACTGGTCAAGGCTGGCGCTGTACATCGAACGGGCACGTTCGACCAGGTTGTGCGCCTCGTCCACCAACACGGCGGCGCGCCACTGATTGAGCTGGGCCAGGCCAAACAGCATGGCGCCAAAGTCGAAGTAGTAGTTGTAGTCGGCGACCACCAAGTCGGCCCAGCGCGCCATTTCCTGGCTCAGGTAGTAAGGGCAGACGTCATGGGCAAGGGCGACGTCGCGCAGGTTTCGCTGATCGAGCAGGCGCACCTTGGACGCGGCAATGCGCGCGGCGGGCAAGCGGTCATAGAAGCCTTGGGCCAGGGGGCAGGAATCGCCGTGGCAGGCCTTGTCCAGATGTTCACAGGCTTTGTCCCGCGCCACCAGTTCCAGCACGCGCAATGGCAGGCCGGGGCTGCTGGCGTATAGCACTTGGGCCGCATCCAGGGCGAGCTTGCGGCCGGGGGTCTTGGCGGTGAGGAAGAACAGCTTGTCCAGTTGCTGGGGCGTCAGGGCCTTGAGCAAAGGGAAAATCGTGCCGATGGTCTTACCGATACCCGTAGGCGCTTGAGCCATCAGGCAACGCCCGGTGCTGACGGCCTTGTACACCGACTCGGCCAGCGAACGCTGGCCAGGACGAAACCCGGCATGGGGGAAAACCAGGGTGTGCGCGGCGTTGTTGCGCGCTTCGCGATGCTGCATTTCCTGCTGGGCCCAACCGAGGAACAGCGTGCATTGCTGATTGAAGAACGCCTCCAGCTCAGTCGCTTGAAAGCGTTGGTTCAGCACCGTCTCGCCTTCGCCGACGATATCGAAGTACACCAGTGCCAAGTCAATGTCCGCAAGGCCGAGTTTCTGGCACATCAGCCAGCCGTAGACCTTGACCTGGGCCCAATGTAGTTGGCGATGGTTGGCGGGCTGGGCATCGAGGTCGCCACGATAGGTTTTGACTTCTTCCACACGGTTGGCGTCCGGGTCATAGCCGTCCGCCCTGCCCCGTACCTTGAGCTGCTGGTAGTCGCCTTCAAGCGCGACTTCATTCTGATAGTGCTTGCTGCGCCGTGAAGCGACGGTGCGGTGGCCGAGAATGCCTTCCTGGGCGCTGGGGGAAGGCGTAAAGCGCAGGTCCAGGTCACCGACCTTGGCCGTGAACTCACACAACGCACGCACGGCAACGCTGTAACTCAAGCGGACTCTGCCCAGCGCACATAGCAGACCGTCACTGGCATCTGGTATTCGCCGCAGAACTCCAGCCAGCGCAACTGGTTGTCTTGCAGGCGATCGCCAGGGCCCTTGACCTCGATCATGCGGTAGGTCTTTTGCTCGGGCCAGAACTGGATCAGGTCGGGCATGCCAGCGCGGTTGGCGCGGATGTCCAGCAGCAGCCGTTCAAACCAGTAATGCAGATGCTCGGCGGGCAGGCATGCCAATGCCTGTTCCAGCAGATCTTGGCTAAGCAGGTTCCAGAACACAAACGGCGACTGGATTCCCCACTTTTCGCTATAACGCTGGCGGATGGTGGTTTTATAGCGCTCGTCCTGCAACTGCTCGAAACACCCGGCGAACAGCGGCGCGCGGCGCTGGTGGAAGTCTTCGCTGTGCAAATCTGCGGGGCCGCGCTGGAACGGGTGGAAAAACGAACCTGGCAGCGGCGCAAAGATCACGTCCCAGCACAGCAGGCCGAACAGCGAATTGATCAGTCCGTTTTCAACGTAATGCACCGGGCCATCGGGCTCGCTGAGGTGAGCCTGCACGCAGTACTCCACCGACATCAACGGCTCGGGCAGCGCCAGGGCAAGATCCAGTCGCGTGACCGGCCGGGGCTTGGTTTTGGGCAACGCCGGTTCGCCCAATTTGCGCCGCAGGCGTGGCAACACACGCAACACGTGTTGCTGCTCGGCGGCGTTTTCCGGCATTTGTTGAGCGGCGTAAGCCAGGGCAATGGCCTGGGTGTAATCTTCCTGACGCTCCAGCACGCGGATCAGTCGCGCGCGGGCACCTGGGTAGGCGCACGCGCGGTAAATCTGCTCCGCCAAGCCCAGTTCCGCATTGCGTTCACAGTACTGGCCCACTTGGAACAATAGCTTGGCCCGGCGTTTTTCCAGCCAGGGGTTGTCGGTGTTCAGGGTGGCGATCCGCACGAGCACCTCTTCCAACGCCTGGCCCGTTTCAAAGGCCTGCTGGCATTGGTGCAGGAACAGAAAGCCGTGCACGTCGTCACGGCTGCGCAAACCCCGGGATTCGGCACAGAATTCGACTTTTTCATAGGTATAGATGCCAAGGTCGGCCAGCACGAATTCTGACCAGTCCTGATGCAGGTTGCCAAAGAACATCAGGCGCAGGCGGTCGCACAATTCCATCACGGTGAGGCTGTACAGCGTGTCAGCCAATGCGGGGCACCACGTGGCGAAACTGCGGCTGTTGACAAACTGCGCCGCCAGCCCTTCCAGCCAGTCGGTTTTCCTCGCTTTGGGTTGGTCGATCCAAGGCTTGAACGCCGCGAGAAGTTCGCCTTTCTGCAACAAGGCGAACAGCTCTTCAAAGCTCAGCAGGCATTGATCATTCACCCAGCCCAGTGCCAACAACGGCTCGGCAGCGGCGTGCGGGCAACCGATCTCGAGGTAACTGAGCTTGCCCGCACGAAAATGCACACCCTTGCGCATCACCATGCGCACCAACAACGCCTGGGACGCTTGCGGCAACCTGTCAAATTGCTGAATGAAATGCTGTTCGTCCGGATCAAGCAAATCCCCATAGCGCTGCCCCAGCCAATGCAGGACCTGGCGGAAGTTATGCAGGTAATAGAGCGGGTCTTCGAGGGGATTGGCCATGGCGCACAGCGATCAAATACTGGTTATGCATACAGAGTGCCGTCGCAGATGCCAGGTTGCAATCGGTAATAGATAAATGGCGCCTGCAACTTTTTACATAAAAGTGATCAGATGGGTGAGTCGATGGCGTAACATTTGTGGCCCGCGGCCTCTGGCGTGGGACTTTTCAGGGTTAAGGTAAGGGTTATGAACATGAAGAATTTGAGTCTGCCACTGGTTGCACTCACTTTTCTGGTATTGGCCGGTTGCGCGACGCAAACCGTGGTGACGCTGCAAAATGGCACACAGTATTTGACCAAGGACACCCCAAAAACCAAGACTGCCGACGGTTTCTACGAATTCACCGACATTGCCGGCAAACGCATCCGTGTCAAAGCCGACGACGTAGCCACCGTGCGCAAGGAAGATTAGGCAACGCAGGTCAAATGTGGGAGCTGGCTTGCCTGCGATAGCGGTATCTCAGATACATAGCCGCTGCATGACACTCCGCCATCGCGGGCAAGCCCGCTCCCACAGTGAATTGCATTCCAGCCTCCCGGCTGATGTCCATCTCCCGCAAAAAAACCACCGCTACAACCGCGGCCCAAACGCCTCATCCACCTTCGCTAAATCAGTATCCCGCAGATTCCCCGCGTAATAATGCAACTTGGTCCAAGCCATCAAATAGTCATACCGCGCCTGCGCCAGGTCACGCCGGGTGCTGTACAACTGCTGCTCAGCGTTCAGCGCATCAAGGTTGACCCGCTCCCCCCCGAGGATGCTCTGCTTGGTCGACACCACCAGCGCTTCGGCTGACACCAACGCCTTCTGGTACGCTCGCAACTTGCTCACCCCCGACAGACACGCACTGAACTGGCGACGCAGCTCGATCAGGGTTTCGCGGGTCTTGCCCTCCAGCTCGTACTCGGCCTGCTCCATGGCGCGGCTGGCCTGGCGGGTGGACGCCGAGATACCGCCACCGGCATACAGCGCCAGGCTGACTTCGACGCCGATGGTGTTGGTGTCATAGCGTTGGTTGTAGGTATTGCCGCTGTCGGACTCCTGCTGGCGCGAACTGGCGTACGCCGTGACCTTGGGCAAATGCCCGGCGCGGTTGCGTTCCACCTCATAACGCGCCACTTCCAGGGCCTGGCGCTGGGAAGCCAGCGTGGGGTTGTTGCTGATCGCCAGTTCATGCCAGGTGTCATAGTTGGCCGGGGTCAAGGTGAACGCGACAAAACCCTGGTTCAAAGGGGCCAGGTCATTGATGTTGACGCTTTGCACGCCGATCAATGCACCCAGCTCGCGCAAAGACGCGTCCTGTTCATCCATCGCCTGGATTTCTTCGGCGGTGGCCAGTTCGTAGCGCGACTCGGCCTCCAGAATGTCCGTGCGAGTACCCTCGCCCTGCTGGAACAGGTGCTGGTTTTGCTGGAACTGCTGCTCGAAGGCCCTCTTCTTGGCGCGGGCGATGTCGATCTGGTCCTGGGCAAACAACGCCTCGGTGTAATACGTCAGCACGCGCACCAGCAGCGCCTGGCTCTTGTCGCGAAAGCTTTCATCGGCGAACAGCGCCTGGGCCACGCCTTTACGGTAGTTGGCGTAGGCCTCGTAGTCGAGCAGCGGCTGTTGCAGGCTGAAGGTAGAACCGTAGCTGTTGTAGTTGCGGTCGTCGTGATAACTGCCGCCGCGCCCGTCCGGCAAGGTGGCCTGGGAGTTATTGCGGCCCTTGTTGTAGTTGTACGACAGTTTGGGCAACAAGCCCGCACGGCCGATGGCGCGATTCTCCAGGCCGGCGTCACGCTCTTTGATAGCGCCGAGGAACACCGGGTCGTTACGCAAGGCCTGCTCGTACACATCGAACGGGCCCATGGCGGCCTGGGCGTTGGCGCAGGTCAACAGCAAGGCGATAAACACAGCTTTCATGTCTATTCCTCGGTCATCGCGGAGCCGGCGCGGTCGAGCAGCGGCTTGAACAGGTAATTGAGCAACGAGCGCTCGCCGGTACGCACGAACATCTCGGCGGGCATGCCTGGCTTGATCACCAACCCGTGGAGTTTTTCCAGTGCCGCGTCGCTGACCGTGGAGCGCAGCACGTAATACGGCGCGCCAGTTTTTTCATCGAGCATCTGGTCGGCGGAGATCAGGCTGACCTCGCCCGGCACACGCGGTGTGCGGCTCTGGTTGAAAGCGGTGAACAGGATGTCGACCGGCAGGTGCGTTCCCACTTTGTCCACCAGGTGCACCGGCAAGTGCCCTTCCACTTCCAGGCGCGTGTCCTGGGGCACGATCTCCAGCAAGGTCTCGCCGGCGCGCACCACGGCACCGACGGTGTGCACGCCGAGGCTGACCGCGATGCCATCCGCCGGGGCGTTGATTTCGCTGTGTTGCAGGTCGAACCCGGCTGAGGTGAGTTGCTGTTCCAGGGTCAGGCTGCGCAGTTGTGCGTCGGCCAATTGGCTGCGCACTTCCTTCTGGTATTCCTCGCTGTGCTGCTGCAATTTCAGGCGCGATTCGAGGATGCCCTGCTCCACGCGTCCACTTTCGCCGGTGTTCTGCGCCAAGTCCTGTTGCACTTGGGACAACTGCCGCTGGTACTCCATCAGCCGGTTGCGCGGGATGTAACCGTTGTCGGCCAACGGTTGCAGGTTGCCGAGTTGCTCGCGCAAGGATTGGGCCTGCGCCGTCAGGTCGCTGCGGGCACGGCGCATGCCGTTCAGTTGCGCAGTGGCACCTTCAATATTGGCGCGGATACCGGCCTGTTCGCGGGCAAACGCTTCGCGACGGCTGCTGAACAGTTGGCGCTGGCCTTCCAGTACCAGCGCCAGGGCTGGGTCGGGATTGGCGCCCAACTCGGCAGGAAAGGTAATGCGGGTTTGGTTGTCACGCTCGCTCTGCCAACGCGCCACGCTGGCCCAGGCCATGCGGTACTGGGCTTGCAGTGACTGCACGTCGGCCTGGTGCTGGGTCTGGTCGAGGCGAAACAGCGGTTGGCCTTGTTTAACCGTTTCACCCTCCTTCACCAGAATCTGGCTGACCACACCAGGGCTGAGGGTTTGCACAGCTTTGCGCTTGCCGGATACCACCACCGTGCCCTGTACAGGAATGCCCTGGTCCAACGGGGCCAGGCTCGCCCACAGGAAAAATCCGCCGGCACCGACTACCGTCAGCAACCAGCCCATTCGGGCGAAGAACCCGGCGTCGCGCTCTTTGAAACGCGGTTCAAAAGTGATGCTGCTCATGCGCCTGGATTCCTTCCGGCCTGGTACTGACGACTGAAACTGACGCCGGTTTTTTCCTTCGGTGCTTCCTGCTGACCCGACAACGCCCGCAGCACCTCCTGGCTCGGCCCGAACGCCTGCAAATGCCCTTCACTGAGCACCAGCAGCTTATCGGCCTGGGCCAGCGCCGAAGAGCGATGGGTCACCAGCACCACGCTGCTGCCCTGGGCTTTCATCTGCACGATGGCGCTGGCCAGGGCGGCTTCGCCGACGGTGTCGAGGTTGGAGTTGGGCTCATCCAGCACGATCAGACGCGGGCCGCCATACAATGCGCGGGCCAGCGCCACCCGTTGTTTCTGGCCGCCGGACAGGCCACCGCCGTTGTCGCCCAAAACGGTGTCGTAGCCCTGGGGCAACCGCAGGATCAGTTCATGCACGCCCGCCTGCTGCGCGGCGCGCACCACTGATTCGGGATCAGCTTCGCGAAAGCGCGCGATGTTGTCGGCGATGCTGCCGCTGAACAGTTCGATGTCCTGGGGCAAGTAGCCGATGTGCGGCCCCAGGTCGTTGCGGTCCCAGCGATGAATATCCGCGCCATCCAGGCGCACGGTGCCGGCCAGCGTCGGCCATACCCCCACCAATACACGCGCCAGGGTGGATTTGCCAGAGCCCGATGCGCCGAGCACACCGAGCACTTCACCGGCGCCCAAGTTGAAGCTGACCTGCTGCAAGGTCGCCACACGCTTTCCGGGCGGGCCCGCACTGACCTGCTCGAAACTGATTTGGCCGAGCGGCGTCGGCAATTTCATCTGCTCCACTTGCGGAGGAAACTCGCGCAGCAACTCATCCAGCCGCTGGTAGGCCAGCTTGGCCGAACTCCACTGCTTCCACACCGCAATCAACTGGTCGATGGGGCTGAGCACCCGGCCCATCAGGATCGAACCGGCAATCATCATCCCGGCGGTCATATCGCCTCTGATCACCAGTAAAGCGCCGAGCCCCAGCACCAGCGATTGCAGGCACAGGCGCAGGGACTTGCTCAACGACGTGACCACCGAACCGGTATCACTGGCCTTGTTCTGCAGGCCAAGGAACCGCGAATGCACAGCAAACCAGCGTTTGCGCAGCGCGCCGAGCATGCCCATGGCCTGAATGGTCTCGGCATTGTGCAAGTGGCTGGTGGCCAGTTGCGTGGATTGCTGGGAGTAACCGCTGGCCTCCCCCAACGGCTTTTTGGTCAGGTATTCATTCAGGCATGCCAAGCCGATCAGCAGCGCGGCACCGGCGGTGGCCAACACGCCAAGCCACACGTTGAACAGGAAGATCACGAACAGATAAATGGGAAACCACGGCGCATCGAAAAATGCGAACAACGCAGGGCCCGTGATGAACTGACGAATATGGGTCAAGTCGCCCAAGGATTGCCCGGCATGCCCCTGGCCACGTTGCAGGTTGCGTTCAAACGCGGCCTTGTAGACGCGCAAGTTGAAACGCCGCTCCAGTTGGCTACCGATCCGGATCACGATAAAACTGCGGATCACCTCAAGCAGGCCGATAAACGCAAAAAAACCTACGACCATCAGCGTCAACATCACCAGGGTGGTTTCATTCTGGGAGGACAGCACACGGTCATACACTTGCAGCATGTAAATCGACGGCACCAGCATCAACAGGTTAATCAATGCAGTGAAACAGCCAACACTGATCAAGATGCTCTTGTATTCACCCAGCGCCTTGAATAACGGCGCGACGGCATGGGACTTAGCCATGGTGTCTGATCTTCCCTGAACCAAATTGCGCGCGATAGTTGCCTTTGCCCCGACGCACAGGGCGGCCAACTAATAAAATCAAGTTATAAACGTATAACAATAACTAAGGTGTGCGTTGCAGGACAACTTCCAGCCCACTGGGCGTGCGACCTTTATATTCGCCCTCTGTCTGGCGGTTCAGGTGGGTAATCCCGCTGCCCTCGGCATTCATCAGCCAAATTCCGTCCGGTGTTGGCGACCAGCTCAGGGGCTTGTCGCCCAGCCACTGCTCGACACACGCCACGTCGCCGCCCAAGGCATTGGCCTGCTCCAGCAGGTCCAGCGCGCACACCCGATCCTGCTGGTGCAACTGCCAATGGCCGGCCAACTGGGCGGTGGTAGGTAATACAAGACTGCTCGCCATTGCGTGGGCTCCTGCCGACACGAACATCACCTGCAACACGCAGGCGATCAATTTGAAAAAACGCTGCATCGCTATGCTCCCTCCGTAAAGCGCGACGCCGAAGCGCCGCGCCCGTGCATCACGCTACGATGTCGCTGACCGCAGCCTGGCCGACGGTGGTGACGAGGAAGTCCGCCACGCCGTGCCCGGTGAAGTCCACTGCCAAGGTGCCCAGGTTGGTACCTGCGGCGTAGGTCAGCACAGCATCGCCGGCATGCCCGGTGAAGGCATTGACGAAGGTCAGGCCTGCACCTTTGGTAATGCCGGACAGGTCGATCTTGTCCGAACCCGAGGCAAAGTCAAAGATCTTGTCCGCAGCCCCTGGCTTGGAGTCGGAACTGGCACCGAACACAAAGGTGTCGTTGCCGGCGCCGCCCCACAGCTGGTCCGCACCGCCGCCGCCGTAAATGAGGTCGTTGCCGGCCCCGCCCTTGATTACGTTGGCGGCGTTGTTACCGATGATCAGGTCGTTGCCCGCGCCACCGAACGCGTTCTCGAGGGTCACGCCCTTGGCGATGGACACGTTGCCCACCAAGCCACCCACGTCCGAGAACGAAGCCTCATTGAGGTTGATCTTCTGGTTCTGAGTGAAACCGGAGAAGTCCAGGGTGTCATTGCCACCACCGTCCCACACCGAGAACACCAGCTTGTCGGCATTGGACGAAGCGCTGAGGAAATCACGCCCGGTGTTGGAGTTGAAACCGTAGGTAGTGTCGCCGGCACGGGTGTTGTAGTTGGCGCCGTAGAGCTTCTGGATCGCGGCAATGTCGTCGATCAACGGCCCGGACGCGTAAGCCTCGACGCCGCCTTTGCTGAAGTTCTGGTTAGTGTTGCTCTCGCTCCAGTAGCTCATCAGGCTGTAGCCGCGCGTGTCCTGTCCATAGGTCGCGTCGTTGTAGGTCGGGTTGCCATTCCCGGCGTTGTAGTCGCCAGGGTGAGCCAGGCCCAGGGTGTGGCCGATTTCGTGGGTCAGGGTTTGCCGGCCGTAGTTGTTCAGGTCCGGGGTCTTGTTGGGCGTGTAGCTGTTGTTGGTCAGGTACCACGAGGTGCCGTCGTAGCCTGCGCCGGTGCCGGGCAAGTAGGCGAAGGCCGCCGCGCCGTCCTGGCCGCTGCTGTAGTTGCCGAAGGTCATGTGGCCGTCACCGCCGGTGGCTTTCTCGGTGAAGGTGATGTTGGCCACGTCCGCCCAGGATTGCATGGCCAGTGCGGCCTGTGCTTTCTGCTGGGTGTTGAACTGACTGAAACCCGAGATGCCATGTTTGTTCATGGTGCTCGAAGAGGCCGAGGTGAGGAAGGTGTAGGTCAGGTCGATCTTGCCGTTGCCGTCAAAGTCCCGGTACGCGGCGCCGTCGCGCAGCAGCTGGGTGGCTGCCTGGTCAACAGTGTAGGAGGGTTTGCCATTGACCGTGAGGTTGCCGCCACGGTCGTACAAATGGCTGAAGCTATCGATTTGCGAGTAAGCGGTACTGGCTTGGGCCGCCGACACGATAGCCTTGTCTTTTACTTTTGACATAAACGTACTTCCTTGTTTGCAAGTGCATCAGTCTTTGATCGATAGGAACCCCGCGGGCGAGATCGTCCTATCACTCGCCTCTTTTGAAGGCGTCACGAAACTGACACAACTTGAAATCTTTCGTCTAGCTCTTTTCCAGCGTTAAAAATCAGCCTGCCTTCAACCCAACTAAGTTCAGTGCCGTGTTTATTGGACAGCCTTGGTTTTGTCCGACAAAAAACAGCGCGCAGTTATTTAAATATTAAATAGCGCTAACGCCGCACACGTTGAGCGACGCTGTTAATTAAAGGATCCACTAGATTGCCAGGGTGTCATTGGCAACATTAAACAGCCATTACTTGTATTAATAACGTCGCGTGTCCCCTATTGCCGGGACATACTCCACCCCGTCTTGCGTAGTACTGCCAGCAATGTATCGCCACTCAGGCCAGGCACCAGGACGCCGTCATCAGTCACCATGTCCTCGCCTGCCAGGATCGCATTGATGATCGCCTCTTCCACCGCCTCTGCCGCCGCGCTGAACAGCGGCGAAATATGGTCATTGTTGACCATCTGCAGCGTGCTGCTGAACGGCAGGCCTTTGCGCCCGTAATCCGCCGCTGGTAAATCCCGGTTACCCGTGGAAAACGCCAGGAACAGGTCACCGCTGGAGTCCTCGGTGCCGCCGCCGGTACGCGCGATGCCGATGGACGCGCGCTGCGCCAGTCGCTGGCATTGGTGCGGCAACAGCGGCGCGTCGGTGGCCAGGATCACCACGATCGAGCCCATGCCCGGCGTGCCTTGCTCGGCAAACGGCGAAGAAATCTCCATCAACTGGCGCCCCACCGGGTAGCCATCTACCCGCAGTTCCTGGCGTTTGCCATGGTTGGCCTGCACCAGCACGCCGACGGTCCAACCGCCCTGCTCCGCCGGCAAACGCCGCGAGGCTGTGCCGATGCCGCCCTTGAATTCATGGCAGATCATTCCGGTGCCGCCGCCGACTGCACCTTCCTGCACTGGGCCGGTTTCGGCGTTGTCCACGGCTTCACGTACGTGCTCAGGGCCGACATGCTGGCCCCAGATATCGTTGAGCAAGCCGTCATAGGTTTCCATCACCACCGGCATGCACCAGTACACCGCTGGGTCCGCCAGACGTTCGCGTTCCAGGGCAATCAGGCTGTCGCGCACAATGCCGATGCTGTGTGTGTTGGTGATGGCCAGCGGCGTGGTCAACAGCCCCGCTTCGCTGACCCACTCAAGGCCAGTGGCATCACCATTGCCATTGAGCACGTGGTACCCGGCAAAGCACGGTTGCTGCCGTGCCTCCCCGGCGCGCGGCTGGATCACGCTGACGCCGGTACGCACGTGCTTGCCGTCGATACGCGTGTTGAGCGTGCTGTGGCCAACCCGAACCCCGGGCACATCGGTGATCGCGTTCCACTCACTGGGCGTGCCCAGCCCCAACGTGATACCCAATTGACGTGCGCGCATAACCACTCCTTACAATTTCTGGAAGACCGGACTCGACCGGCCACTGATGCAATACAGAATCACTGACAGTGCCAGCAAACCGATGATGATCATGATGTCGCGGATCGAGGCTGCCGCCACCAGGGTGACCAACAGATAGCCCGCACCCAGCACCGCGAGCAACGCCGGCAGCGGCCAGAGCGGCATGCGATAGGGATGCTCGCGATCACGTAGCAGCACGCGGCTCATCAACGCACTCAACGCCACCACCAGGTACACCAGCATGATCAGCAACACACTGAAGGATGTCAGGTCGGCCAGGTTGGAGCTGAAACTCAGCAGCGCCGATGGGATCGCCAGGAACAGCGTAGCCAACCAGGGCGAATCCCAGCGCGGGTGAATGCGCGTAAAGAGCTTGTTGATGCCTGGCGTCCACAGCGCATCGCGCCCGCTGCTGAACACCACGCGGCCGATCTGGATCACGATGGCGACAATCGCATTGAACACCGACAGGAAGATCCCGGCGCTGACCAGGCGCGACAAGGTTTAATTGCCATGGCTGGTCAACAGGTAGCCGATAGGGTCCGGGCTGCTGATCATCTCGCTCAGCGACGGCGCACCGATCAACAGTGCGGTGATCGGCACCAGCTCGATGATCACCACCAGCCCCAAGGACCACAGCACCGCTTTGTGCACGCCCTTGCCGCCACACTTCATGTCTTCGGCCAGCAACACCGCCGGGCCGTAACCGTTGTAGGAAAACAGGCCGATGCCCACCGCGCCAATCACCAGGGCCCACGGCGCCAGGTGCAACACGCCGTTTTCGACGATTTGCGGCTGGAACAGCACGCTGGCCGGCTGGACGGGGTTACCGAAGCCGATCACCACGATCACCAGCAACGCCGCGACTTCCAACAGCAGGCAGGTGCCGGTGATCCAGGCATTCAGCTTGATATTAAGGATGCCCAGGGCGTAACTGCACACCACGATCACCAGGGCGACGGTTTGGGAATCGAACTTCGTGCCCAGGGCGTTATTCAAGTAAGTCGCCGCGCCCGTGGCGAGCACGGGCGGGATAAACAGCAGCATCACCAGCACCGTCAAGAACGTCGCATAGCCTGCCATGCCACCAAACACGCGCTTGGCGTACACATATTCACCGCCCGCACTGTTGTGGGCGCGGCCCAGTTCGGCATAGCAAAAGGCGAACATCAGCGCGAGCAAACCGGCCATCACAAACGCCAGGAACACGCCGCTGCCGGCTTGCTGGATGGCAAAGGGCGCAATCACAAACACGGAACTGGCCGGCGTCACCGCAGAGACGGTGATGGCGACCACATCGAAGACACTCAAGGTGGGTTTCAGCACGCCGTCAGGCGTGGGGGAAGTGCTGATATCGTTATCCTCTGTCGTTGTTCTTGGTGTGAGGCAGAAACGAAAAATGACGTTTTTTCGGGATATCTTTCCCGTTGAATGATCACGAACATAAACACTGCGTTTATGTCAGCCAATTCCCCTATTGGCGTACTCCCCTTGACGACACCCGGCAAAAGCCGAACCCTTGGCCGATCTTTTGCTGGCGGGAGCCATTGATATGAGCCTGTTTCGGGAAGTCGGCATGCACGCAGGCCTGGGCCGCACCGTCGCGCACATCGGCACCGAACGCTTTTGGAAACAACTGGTGCTGTTGTTGCACCAGTGCCTGCCCTTCGATAACGCCCTGGCGATCTTCTACCCCTTGGATGGCCCGCCCCAGGCGTTGGAGGAATACGACGCCCAGCCCAGCAGCAAACCGGCGTCGATGCTGGTGTACCTCAATGGTTTGTATCTGCTCGATCCGTTTTACCAGGCGTGCCGCGAGGGCTATGCCAGCGGCGTGTACCGCCTGGAAGAAGTGGCACCGGACCATTTTCGCCAGAGCGAATACTTCCTCAATTACTTCCACGACAACGTGCTGGAAGACGAGGTGCAATTCATTCTGCAATTGCCGGGCGCGGGGACGTTGTCGCTGTCGTTGGGCATGCAGCGACGGTTCAGTTTTGAGCAAACCGGGCTGATGACGACGGTGGCGGCCTGGGTACTGCCGTTGATGCAGCAGCACTGGCAGCAAAGCACCCAGCGGGCGCCAGCGATGGACAGCCAGATCCGGGATGCGTTGAGCCAGTTCGGTTGCGGCGTGCTGTCAGACCGCGAACTGGAAATCGCCCGCCTGGTGCTGCGCGGGTTTTCCTCCAAGGCCATGGCCGAACGCCTGAAGATATCGCCGGACACGGTGAAGGTGCACCGTCGGCATTTGTACGCCAAGCTGGATATCTCGTCACAGCCGGAGCTGTTTTCGTTGTTTATCCAGTCGTTGGGGCATGATTTAGAAAACCCGTGACCCCGGACGTACGCGGTCAAAAATGTGGGAGCGGCGGCGTTGCGCTTATTTACCAGTACGAATGGTATTCCACACCCGCGTACGCACCCGGTCGATATTCAGCGGCATCGCTTCCAGCGCAAACAACTTGCCCATCATGTCCGGGCTTGGGTACACCTTGGTATCCGCCTTGATCGCCGGGTCTACCAGGCTGTCTGCCGCCGCGTTAATGTTGAGCGTCCGTAGTTATTCCATTTTTTGATAAAAAAATGCCTCTCCAGCTTCTTGCAACGCTAGAGAGGCACATGACTCAATAAAAATAACGCGCTACCTATTCACATGAATAGATAAAAACAGGATTAGTTTGTCCCGGTTAGATTAAATTTTAAATCTACAGAATAGGACTTTTTGTCGTCAATGCCGCTGGCAACAATAGTACCTTGAATATTATTAGACGCATCGTCCCTCTTGAGTTCGACAGTACCCGAGGTCAAGCGGATCGGCGGCCTGCCTCCGAGCGCCCCACCGCCGCCGGGACTGGACAGTAGAACACTCACCAACTTCAGGTCCCCCAGGATGAGTTTGCCACCCTGCGTATTTTGGTCGCCCACGGCAACTTGCACACATATCGACTCTGTCGAGGTGTCCTGAGTGCCAAAGAAGCGAAGGGCCATACTCTCAGTATCGTACTCATAATTGATGTCACGGCGAACGGAGGTTGCGGAAAACGAATTTTTCACACCGTCCAAGGTGACATTCCCAGTCATTGTTCCAGTTGTCATGATTCAATACTCCAAGGCTAAGTTATACCGCGAAGTCATTGAACCACTGCTACTGCCCTCCAGGTACTGTCAACTATGACAGTCTAGTCAACGGTCTTTTAATAGCCATTGAATCTATTCGCGACCTTGTCACGACTCTACCGATATTGAGTCACCGTTTGCCCGGGCACAAACGGCGACTGCCACGGTGATAACACTGATCGATATTAACCGTTCACTTTCCAGAGAAGAGCACTCAGCGCCCGGTACGAATGGTATTCCACACCCGCGTACGCACCCGGTCGATATTCAGCGGCATCGCTTCCAGTGCAAACAACTTGCCCATCATGTCCGGGCTTGGGTACACCTTGGTATCTGCCTTGATTGCCGGGTCTACCAGGCTGTCTGCCGCCGCGTTACCGTTGGCGTAGTGCACGTAGTTGGTGATGCTGGCCATCACTTCCGGGCGCAGCAGGTAGTTCATGAACGCGTAACCGGCTTTTTCGTTCGGGGCGTCGACGGGCATGGCGACCATGTCGAACCAGATCGCAGCACCTTCCTTGGGAATGTTGTAGCCGATATTCACGCCGCTCTTGGCTTCCTTGGCACGGCTTTCCGCCTGCAGGATGTCGCCGGAGAAGCCGACCGCCACGCAGATATCGCCGTTGGCCAGGTCGGCGGTGTATTTCGAGGAATGGAAGTACGCCACATAAGGCCGCACTTTCATCAGCAGCGCTTCAGCCTTCTTGTAGTCTTCGGCTTTCTTGCTGTGGTGCGGCAATCCCAAGTAATTAAGCGCGGCCGGCAGCAGTTCCGGGCCGTTGTCGAGGATCGCCACCCCGCATTTCTGCAGCTTGGCCATGTTCTCCGGCTTGAAGATCAAGTCCCAGGAATCCACCGGCGCGTTGTCGCCCAGCACGGCCTTGACCTTGTCGATGTTGTAGCCAATGCCGGTGCTGCCCCATAGGTACGGAAAGCCATGGGCATTGCCCGGGTCATTGTTTTCCAAGGCCTTGAGCAGCACCGGATTAAGGTTTTTCCAGTTGGGCAACTGGCTCTTGTCGAGCTTCTTCAGCGCGCCGCCCTGGATCTGCCGGGCCATGAAATGGTTGGACGGGAACACCACGTCGTAGCCGGATTTACCGGTCATCAACTTGCCGTCGAGGGTTTCATTGCTGTCGTACACGTCGTAAGTGAAACCGATGCCGGTTTCTTTCTGGAAGTTCTTGGTGGTGTCCGGCGCGATGTAGTCCGACCAGTTGTAGATCTTCACCGTCTCGGCGGCCTGGCTGATAGAGGCCACCAACATCAAGGGCAACAGGGCAATGGCTTTCATGGTTCGATTTCCTGGCGGTTTTAGGGCTGTTGTTATGGCAGGCGATCAAGGATCAAAGCGTTACAGAATCAATACGTAAGTCTTGCGCACGGTTTCCTGGATATCCCAGATACCTGTGCTGTTGGCCGGCAACATCAGTGCATCACCGGCGTTTATATGGACGATTTCACCGTTGTCAGGGGTGAAGGTGCAGCGGCCCTGGATAAAGTGGCAAAACTCCTGGGATTTGATCTGTCGACGCCACACGCCCGGGGTGCATTCCCAGATGCCGGTTTCGACGCCGTCGTTGCGCTCAACGCTGAGGGTCGACGCGACGGCGATGGGCTCGCCCAAGGGCACGGCCACCGGTGACGAGTCCGGCAAATGGGCATTCAGCGCGTCTTTGAATTGAGTGATGCTCATGGGTTTTCCCGTGTGAGTGAATCGACTTAGTGCATGAAGCCTTCCATGAACCCCGCCACGCCGGTCGCCAGCTTGCGGCGCCAAGGGGCGGTATTGGGGTTGGCCAACACCTGGTCTTCATGGACGAAACTGCGAATGATCGCGTTGTAGCCCAACCAGCGGCAGGGCTCGGGCTCCCAGGGCTTGAGCGCCTCCAGGCCACGCTCGCGGATCACCCAGGGTTGGTGGACCAACGGTGTGTCCCGGCCCAGGATCAGGTCGGCCAGCGTGCGGCCACCCAGGTTGGTGGCGCCGACGCCCTCCCCGCCATAACCGCCGGACAGCGCGATGCCGGTCTTGTGGTCGCAGAGCATGTGCGGACGGAAGTTGCGCGACATCCCCAGGTTTCCGCCCCAGGAATGGGTAATCCTGACGTTCTTGAGCTGTGGGAAAAGCTCACCGAACAGGTAGCGACGCAGCTCCACTTCGCTGTCGGTCAAATCGAAGTCGTGCCGCAGTTTGCCGGCGAACTGATAACCGCCCCGCGCGCCAAACACCAAACGGTTATCCGCCGTGCGCTGGCCGTAGGTGACTTGGCGGCTGCTTTCGCCGAAGGCTTGGCCATGGCTCAGGCCGATTTCGTCCCAGGTACTGGCCGGCAACGGCTCAGTGGCGACGATCAGGCTTTGCACCGGCAATTGGTAACGGCCCAGTGGCGGCAAGGTCGTGGCATAACCTTCTACCGCTGGCACCACCCAGGCCGCCCGAACAGCCGCCTTGGCGGTGCGCAGGCTGCCGGACTGCCAGTGGGTGACCGGGGTGTTTTCGTAGATCGTCACGCCCATGCTTTCAACCACCCGCGCCAGACCGCGCACGAGCTTCGCGGGGTTGATGGTTGCGACGTGAGGCGCATAGATACCGCCATAGGGCTTGGCGATGCGGACCTGTTCAGCCAATTGTTGCGGGCTGAGCCAGCGGTAGTCGGCTTCGGTCAGGCCTTGGGCGTGGAGTTTGTCCAGGTAGCGGCGCAGGCTGCCTTCCTGCTCGGGGTAACGCGCAGCGCAGTACAGGGCGCCGCCCTTGCGGTAATCGCAGTCGATACCTTCACGCGCCAGCACCTGGGCCACTTCATCCGGGATGGCGTGTAACAGGTCAAAGGAGGCGCGGCGCTGTTCGGGATCAAGGCCGGCCAACAAACGGTCTTCACCCAGCAGGTTGCCCATCAGCCAACCGCCATTGCGACCGGAGGCGCCGAACCCGGCGGTTTGCGCCTCGATAATGGCGATGTTCAGCTCGGGGGCCTGGCGTTTCAGGTAATACGCGGTCCACAGCCCGGTGTAACCGGCGCCGATAATGGCCACGTTGACGTCCAGGTCATGCGCCAGCGCCGGCTGCGCTTGCAGCGGGTCGTCCAACTGGTCCATCCATAAACTGATGTTGCGCCATGCCGGCATGCCAGGTTCCCCTACCTCGTTTCGATAGGTGGATCCTAGAGCGCGCTGTCAGGGGCTGTCTTGCGCGCGTGCACGCAGGGAAATTTGTTTGACGTAGGCTTTGGGCGACTGGCCCGTGTGCTGGCGGAACGCGCTGTAAAACGCCGACAGCGAATTGAAACCGGCGGCAAACGCCAGGTCGTCGACCTTGATCGGCGGTACGGCGTTATCCAGCGCGGCCAGCAAATGCTGGAGCCTTGCCTGGTTGACGTAGCGGTAGAAGCTCTGCCCCAGCACCTGGTTCAGCAGGTAGGAAATCTGATTACGGCTGTAGCCACACTCCTTGGAAACCCGCTGCAGGTCCAGCTCCGGGTCCAGGTAGGGTTGCTTGCGCTCAAAATAGTGCTGCAGGTCATTGGCCATGTGCCCCAATTGCTGCGGCGACAGGCCCAGACGGCTGACCGAAGGCCGCGCGGCCTGGGCCGGCTGCTCATGCACCAGGGAAGCGTACTCGTGGACCCGCCAGATCAACCCATCCCGAACGGTGATGGCCTCGCTGGTGCGGAACGACACCAGCCCCTGGCCGCCGCGCAAGGTGATGCGGTACTGGATGAACGCAGTGTCACCCTCGGCGCGAATACGGTCGGTATGCTCAATCGCCTCGTCAGCCTCGCGTGGCATGCTGGCTTGCAGGTATTCGCGCAACTCAGCGAAACCGACGACACGGTTCTGGAAAAAATCGTGGTACTGGATGTCCGGGTGGTAGTAGGACATCACGCCCTCAAGATCCCGATGGCGCCAACACAGGTGGTGGCGCAACACCAGCTCACGTGTGACCTGGGATTGCTGGGTGTCATCGTCTGCAGCGATGTCTGGCATGGCAGGCTCGGCGGCGGGTAAACCGTGGAGAGTGCCGAATTTTGCGGGGGCCTTCAATGGTCAATTGGAACTTCTGACTAATGGCCTTTTGCCCAATTTCAAGTAGGACATGACCCACATCAAGCGACTGGAAAACAACTGCCGAACGGGGCAAAAAAAGTCACCTCGCAGTTGCGAACGAATGCTATTTTTAGTGCTTCAACGCCAAGACCAGTGAAGGACTTGGCCCTCCTGCGGCGAGCTAAAGGAAGCGCTCAATGAACAAGGTGGGCAATATGAATAAAGTGACGTTCCCCAACGCCTGCCAGCTGATGCGCTGGCATTTTCATCCGATGGGTTTCGAGGGCAGCATGGACGCGCCCGGCAGCATGATCGTCCGCCTGTTCGACCGCGCCAGCGGCGAGACGCTGATAGCCATCGCCGGCATCCCCTGTGCAACGGTGATGAATGCGGCGGATGTGGAGCGGATTATCGAAGCGGTGGAGGATGAGCTGGAGTCGTTTGTGCCGCCGCAGTCATTGCGGGCCTGAACACATTCTTTCAGCCAGTGAAGATCAAAGGGTGGGAGCTGGCTTGCCTGCGATAGCGGTGTATCAGTCACTGCAAATGTCGACTGATTCATCGCCATCGCAGGCAAGCCAGCTCCCACATTAGGTATTTGCAAGCCTAACTGCGTTGATCGTCAAAAAACGCTTTCTTGCCGTCCACCCGCTCCGACGCCTTGGGCACATTCACCGCCTGGCCTTCGGGCTTTTCCACGTACCAATAGCAATGGCTTACAGCCCGGGTAATGCCCACGTAGGCCAAGCGCAGCACCTCGTCTTTTTGCGCATTGTCATACGGCTCGCTGTCACCGTCCTTACCCAGGCCCGCCATGCGGTACACCTGGTTCTTGTAAGGCGAGCTTGTGACATGCTGGCAATCCCCAAGCAGAAATACCGCATCAGCCTGCAAGCCTTTGGCACTGTGATAGGTCAGTTGCTTCAACCTGCGCATCGGCGACGGCAAGCTAGAATCCACGTTAACCACAGACTGAATATGTTCTTGAATCAAGAGCTTATCGCTACCTTTTCGATACAGCATCAACACCGAATCACCCTTCTGGTAGTGCTCCTGCAACACCCGCCCCAATGCCGCATCGTCCCGTTCCAGCACCTTGACCGGCACCAGCGCCTTGGGCGCGCCACTGGCCTTGGCCTTCTTGCCGGGGATCGCCGGCGCGGCGCGCACGATATGCTCGGCCGCGTCGATGATGTGCTGATGGCTGCGGTAGTTCTCACCCAACATCACGCGGGTGGTGGCCGGTGAAGGGAATTCGTTGTTGAACGCCATGAAGTATTTGGGCGAACTCCCGCGCCAACCGTAGATCGACTGCCAGTCATCCCCCACGCACAGCAGCGATGAGCGCTGGGCGCCACGCCCGACGTGCATGGCCGGGCCACGGCTGCGGATCTCGCGCAGGCTGGCGCGGATCCACGAGACAATTTGCGGCGAAACGTCCTGGAATTCATCGATCATCAAATGCGACAAGGGCCGCAACAGCGTGTCGCTGAGCAGCTTGAGGTTTTCCGGCGTATTTTCGCCAAACAGCGAGAACATGCGGTTGTAGGTCATGATCGGTGGCGACTGGTCCAGCAGGTGATCTTCCAGGGCTTTCCAGAAGATACTCAAGGCTTCGAAGAAAAACCGGTCCGGGTCATCCTTGGCGAAGCTCATCTGCCCAACCGCAGTCGGTACGTCCAGGCCCAGGTTCTCGATGAACCCGGCAGCCATCACGAAACTGTCCAGCAACGGCGCCGAAGCCAATTCGCCTTTAACCTTGTAATCAAAGCCTGGCCCGGCAGTGGCATCACCGGCCAAGCTGCATAAAAGCCGCTTTGATGATTCATAACTATCGAGCCATATCAGAGGCTTACGGCAGAAAGCTTGAAACAGTGTGCGCTTAACGGCCCATTCTGCGCGCAGTGACAACTTTGCGTTGGGCCGGCTGAGCTGGGCGTTTTCCCGTGAATCAAAGCCCAGTACCACCCAAGCGTCTAGCTCGCGGATATAGCCATGGCAGTGAAATTGCGCGCCATTAATTTCCACAGTCTGCCGATTGGGCTCAATGCCTTTGATCGGCCAGGCGCCCGCACGGAACCACAGGTCCTCGATGGCGTCGCAGAGTTCTTCATCGCGCTTGGCCGCCAACTCGGTCACGGCCATGCGCTTTTGCACATCCGGATGATCCCGTTCCAACTCTTTGAGCTGCAGCCCGTGGCGCGCGAGGGGCGCAATCAGCTCACGAAAACGCGCGTGCTGCCCGTGCAGCCGGTGATAGCAGGCATTCATCTGCTGGCGCTGGGCTTCGTTGATACGCAGGTCGAAGGGGTTGCTGTCAGCGTCTTCGACGCCCGAGTTCAGGTTCTCGAACGCTTGAAGGCGCTCAAAGCCCGGCAAGCTGCGCACCATCGGCAGGATGCGCGAGTGAAAGGTGCGCACCACGGCTTGAGCTTCTTTAATAACAAGGGGTTGGCCCCATAGGCTAAGAACTTCCATGAGCTTGTTGATGAAGTCTTTGCGCGACTCACGGGTGAAGGTCACCACCGTCATTGAGCTCAGCTCGAAGCCCAGGTAATGGGTGAGCAGCAAAATACGCAGTACCAAGGAGGTTGATTTGCCGGCACCGGCACCGGCAATCACCGAGGTGGACGGTGTATCGCTGAAAATCATCTTCCATTGCGCCGCGCTGGGCTGGGCGTGAGCCGGCAACAATCGCGCAACATCAGCTTTGATGCGCTTTTTCAACTCGGCGGTGAGCGGCAGGCGCCAGTCATCAAACAGACTGTCATCAACTCCCGGCGCACGGTGCTCGTCCGGGCGGAAGTCGCGAATCAGCAGCACTTGCCGACCTTCCTCGAGGCCATCAGCCTTGCCCTCGCGATAGCCATATTCCACACCCGCTTCATGCCCGCTGCGAAAACCGTCGGCCTGACCGTGCAGCCATGAATACCGGTGCTGGGCGCGCAGGCGAGTCAAACCATGGCCAAACAGGCGCGCGGCCAGGCGTTTCAACCAAGGCATTTCAGCCAGAGGGCGCAGTTCGGGGGGCAAATCAGGCGGTTGTTGCGACACGCGGACTCCTGCGGTGAACAAGGTGTTTACATAAGGCCCCATGGTCGCCGGAATCGACGCTCAGTTCCAGCCAATTGCTTTGCAGTCATGCAGTTAGGCGATGAACTGAAAGTCAAAACGCCACTAAGCAATCAAGTAAATCGATAGGAGTCAGGCATTTTTTACGCTTTTTATCGATCATGAGCTGCAGGATCATAAGCGCATCCACAGGAGACGATCATGCTTGAACTTCGACCTTTCACTTCCTTGGGCGGCGCCCACCACGGCTGGCTCGACGCTCATCACCACTTTTCATTTGCCGAGTACCACGACCCCAACCGCATCCACTGGGGCAACCTGCGGGTGTGGAACGACGACATCATCGCGCCGGGGACCGGGTTCCCGCAGCACCCACACCGCGATATGGAAATCATCACCTATGTGCGCGAAGGTGCGATCAGCCATGCCGACAACCTCGGCAACAAAGGCCGCACCGAAGCGGGTGATGTACAGGTCATGAGTGCGGGCACCGGGATCGCTCACAGCGAGTACAACCTGGAAGATACGCCGACCAAGATTTTCCAGATCTGGATTATCCCGAATGAAGCCGGATTGCCGCCTTCCTGGGGAGCCAAGCCGTTTCCGAAAGGTGATCGCGAAGGATTTGTAACGCTGGCCAGTGGCAAGACCGGTGATAGCGAAAGCCTGCGTATTCGGGCGGATGCGCGGCTCGTTGCGGCGAATCTGAAGGCTGGGGAAAGCGCTGAATACCGGTTGGACAGCGGTCGACGCGCTTATCTGGTGCCTGCGACCGGAGTGATTGAGGTCAATGGTTTGCGTGCGCACGCTCGTGACGGCATTGCGGTAGAGGATGAGCAGGTGTTACGTGTTATCGCCATCGAAGACTGTGAAATTGTCTTGGTCGATCTGGCCTGACGCTGTCCAAATGTGGGAGCGGGCCTGCCCGCTCCCACATTGGGTTTTGTAAGTGTTACTCGGAGATGGCGCCGTCTACCAATACCTGCGCTTCTTCCACCAACTGTTTGAGGTGATCTTCGCCAATAAAGCTCTCGGCGTAGATCTTGTAAATGTCCTCAGTGCCCGATGGCCGTGCAGCAAACCAGCCGTTTTCGGTCATCACCTTCAAGCCGCCGATCGCCTGGTTGTTACCCGGTGCGTGGCTAAGGATCTGCTGAATGTGTTCCCCGGCCAATTCAGTCGACATCACTTGGTCCGGTGACAGCTTGCCGAGCAAGGCTTTCTGCGCCGGCGTGGCCTTGGCATCCACGCGAATCGCAAACGGCTCGCCCAGGGCGTCGGTCAGGCCGCGGTAGATCTGGCTTGGGTCCTGGCCTTTGCGCGAGGTCATCTCCGCGGCCAGCAGCGCCGGGATCAAACCGTCCTTGTCAGTGCTCCATACGCTGCCATCCTTGCGCAGGAACGAAGCGCCAGCGCTTTCTTCGCCGCCAAAGCCCAACGAACCGTCGAACAGTCCATCAGCAAACCACTTGAAGCCGACCGGCACTTCGTACAGGCGACGGACAATACGTGCAGCCACGCGATCAATCAGGCCGCTGCTGACCACGGTCTTGCCCACGGCTGCGTCAGCGCGCCAGTCAGGACGGTTCTGGAACAGGTAATCGATGGACACTGCCAGGTAATTGTTCGGTGCCAACAGGCCACCGGACGGCGTGACGATGCCGTGGCGGTCGTGGTCCGGGTCGCAGGCGAAGGCCACATCAAAGCGATCCTTGAGACCGATCAGACCTTGCATCGCGTAGCTGGAGGACGGGTCCATGCGGATCTGACCGTCCCAGTCGACGCTCATGAAGCGGAAAGTCGAGTCGACTTCAGTGTTCACCACGTCCAGGTTCAGGCGGTAGTGCTCGGCAATCGCCGACCAGTAGCGCACCCCTGCTCCGCCCAGCGGGTCCACACCCAGGCGCAGATCGGCGCTGCGGATGGCGTCCATGTCGATCACATTGACCAGGTCAGCCACATAGCTGTTGAGGTAGTCATGGCGATGGGTGGTGTCGGCTTTGAGCGCCTGTGCATGGGTGATGCGCTTGACCCCGGCCAGTTTGTTGGCCAACAGTTCATTGGCCTTGGCTTCGATCCACTTGGTGACGTGCGTATCAGCCGGGCCGCCGTTGGGCGGGTTGTACTTATAGCCGCCGCTCTGCGGCGGATTGTGCGACGGCGTGATGACGATGCCGTCGGCCAGGCCGCTGGTGCGGCCACGGTTGTAGCAGATGATCGCGTGGGAGATTGCCGGGGTCGGCGTGTACTCATCGCCTTCGGCCAGCATCACGTGCACGCCATTGGCAGCCAGCACTTCCAGCGCGCTGGCACCGGCGGGCGTCGACAGCGCGTGGGTGTCGAGGCCGACAAACAATGGGCCGTTGATACCCTGGGCTTCACGATAGAGGCAGATGGCTTGGCTGATGGCGAGCACATGCCATTCGTTGAAGCTCAATTCGAATGAGCTGCCCCGGTGCCCGGAGGTCCCGAAAGCCACACGTTGGGTGGAGATTGCTGCATCAGGCTGGCCGGTGTAGTAGGCCGTAACCAGTCGCGGGATATCCACCAGCAACTGGGCTGGCGCCGGCTTGCCCGCAAAAGGACTGATTGTCATGCATAAACCTCGGAAAGAAGGATTTGGAAAAAATGGCAGTTTACTGAGAGTTGGACTGCTGCGCGACGTTATCGATCCTACAACAATAAGAGAAACTTCACGCAATCAACCGGTCTGTGCCTGATGCAGTGCGTCGCTTATAGCAGCCAGGGCGATATCCAGGTCGGGTTGCCCGTGAAAGGCGTAGCTCAAGCGCAGGTTCTGTTGATGCAGGCCACTGACACTAAACAACTCGCCGGGCGCAATCACTACCTGCTGGGCGAGCAGGCGCTGGAACACCTGGCGCATATCCACAGGCTTTGTGGAGCCCAACCAAAACGTCGCCCCGGCAGTTGGCGCGCGGTAGGCCACTTGGTCTCCCAGATGCTGCTCCAGGCGGTGACGCATTTCCTCTGCCTGCTGGCGCAACTGCAGGTGCAGTGTGCGCAGGTGCTGGTCGATGCGCCCGCTTTGATAAAGACGGGCAATCGCGCGCTGGCGAATCGACGACAACCGAAAGGAACGCAGCAGGAACTGGCGCTGCAATTCACTGCTCTTGCGCCGAGACAGCAGATAACCATAAGGGGCTTCCGACCCAAGGACTTTCTCGAAAGAGGAAAACACCATCAGTCGCTCGGGGTTCACCAGTTCGCGCAAGGCTGCCTGCGGTTCTGTAAACCCCAATTCGCCATAGGTGTCGTTTTCCAACAGCCAGCAACCGTACTGATCGAGCATTTGCGCAACGGCCAGGCGGTCCTGGGTCGGCATAGCCACACCTGCCGGCAGGCTGACTGCCGACGACAGCAACACCAGGTGCACCGGCTCATCGCACAACAATTGGTCAAGAGTCACCAGGTCCAGACGCCCCTGCAGCGTCCAGGGCAACTCGATAATACGTACCCCGGCATCCTGGAGAAGGCGCAAGACCAGCCAGTCGCAGGGTGATTCCACAATTACCGTCGTCCCCCTCAGGTCCAAGACTTCGACGAGGATGTCCAGTACACCGCGCAGGTCGGCACCGATGTAGACGTCATCGGCATGCCAACAGCGAGTGGGCGAAGAGGTATAACGCGCCGCCAGCGCTGCGCGCAGTTCCCAGACACCGCAGGGCTGGGCCCAGGGTTGCAGATGTTGCGGGTATTGGCGTACCAACTCCCGCTCCAGGCGCAACAGGTTGCTATCCAGCGACACCAGCAACGCAGGTTCATCGCCACTGAGCACCACCATGCCCGGGCGGCGAGCCGCTGCGTAAAGCCGATCGAGCAGGTCGCCAGCGGCCCACGCCAGCGGGTTTGCCGACATAGGCCAGGCGTAATAGCCCGACTTGGCCACCGAATAGACCCTGCCCTCCTTCTCAAGCAGCGAGTAGGCGTACTGGACGGTCGAGATCGACACGTTCAGGCGCCCCGCCAATTGCCGCAGGGACGGCAGCTTTACCCGCGCGTCGGTACTGACGTCGTTAATCAGGTTGATCATGTAGCGGTAAACCGCCTGATACGCGAAATCCGCCCGCCGTTCGCCGCGCAGTATCATTGCCCGGACAATTGACAGGCCTGCGCGCTGTCATAGCCCGTGGCACCCGCACTGCGCAATTTGCCGCCCGCGTTGACCAACGGACGTTTGCGATAGAGGTGCTGCAGCAAGGGCATTGGCAAGCCGCTGGTGTCGGTGACCCATTGCTGCAACATCTCAGCGCACGGCTTGCCCTGCAGGACCTTGTGCAGCTCGGGCAAAGCAACCAGCATGCCGGGATGGCACTGGCGCAAATAGCCTTCCAGGCGTTCGCCATGATGGATAAACGGCGAAAACAGCAGGCAAATCAATTGAGTCTCGTCCAGGCCGAAGAACTGCTGGGCGTGAGTGCTCGACTGGCTGCGCCCTTCACGCGTCCCCGCCTGCGTGAGTAACGCCTCGGGCATGTTCATGCGACTCAAGAAGTGTGCTGCCTGTTGGATAAAGCCTTGCACCCCTTCTTCATAGCTCATATCTCGCAAGCATTGAGCCTGCAACCCACGCAGATGGGCCATCAGCAGCGGGATGGAATAGCTTGGATGGCTGAAATGAAACCCCAGCGGATCAGGGGCAAAGGCCATGAAGTCGGTGAGCATGGGCGAGGATGGGAGGTCTACGTTGTCCAGCAAATCGGCAACGCCGATGTAGGACAGGTTCCGGTGGCCGGTCTTGCTGGGGTTGTCACTGGCGACATAATGCTCCCCGTATGCATCACGGTAATAACCGGTACTCCATTCGTCCATACGTGCGAACAGACCGGTCAGCGACGACGGCCAGGCCTCAGGCATGGCTATGCCAGAGCCCACTGCCGTGTTCTTGAGCCAGGCAAGAAACTGTCTCTGCTTGCGCGGAGAGTCTGCGCTGACCAGTGCGTGCACCCCGCCATTCCAAGCGGTAACGCGCTGGTAAAAATCCCCCAATGCCAGGTAGGTGTCACTGCACACCGTGGCGCGGCAATCACCGGAACTCAGATGGCCGACAATCAACCTGTTGCGTTGGCTGCTTTCTCGCCCAACGACAGAGGCGGGTCGCAGGTGGTTGAAGAGCAATACTTCCTGGTTATCCACCATCAGTAACTCAACCCTTGGATCATCGTGCAGAAACAGGCGGCCATAGCCTTGATCGAGGCTGTCGAGCCTGCCCTCGGTCATGCCCGCATGCCGCAATGTCGCCACCCTCAAGTGAAAGGTACGCGGGGCGCGGCCAGCGATGGTCAACTGCGCGGCACGCAACAACGCCAAGGTGTAGCTGCTCACTTCGCCACCACCATGCGCCACCAACACCTTGTAACCGCCCACTTGCTCCATGCCGCCGGCTGCCACGACGATTCGCTGGACCAGCAATTGGAGTGCCGTGCGTTCTGCGCGAGTAAAGTGCCCGATCAACCGCTGCAGAACTTGTTGGTAAACATAGTTCATAGCTTGTTCGTGAATAGTGCTCATCGTTTTACTACCTGAGTTGAAATATTAGTTTCAAGCAACTGCTGACAGTGTTTGCTCGACCGATTGCGTCTGTAAGAAATTCGCGCACAGCCTTGTACGCCGATGACTAGACACTAGCACCGTGCAACACAACGACACGAGTATCCGAGGGCAAAGCCCAAGACCTGCAAGCGCGTAAACCTCTGGATCTATTGGGCCAAAACAAATCCGATCACAGTCCTAGGAACTTTCCGACAAGCTCTTACACACCGTTAACCGACTATTAAAGGAACTGTCCGACACGCGCGCCAACCAACTTCCCCACTCATGGGCACGAAACTTTTCATGAGCGCACCTATTTCCCTCATGCCATGTGAACGCCGCGACATTAGTTTCAGGCGCTCGCAACAGTAGTGTCAGATATTCAATCATTGCTCAGTCCTTGAGATGAAAGTGAAGACGCAATTATCAGTGCTGGAATAATGATTAATAGATACAGAACCCTGGCGAAAACCAGTGCAGATGAGCAACCGCCAGCCCAAACTCACGCGCACACAAAGACGCCGCACTGGAATTCAGGGCGGCGTCAGCGAAAAAGTCAGGATTCAGGGGTTAAAGTGCCAGCAGGCACCTGAAGGGGGGATACAGTTTAAGCCCTGTCAAATGGCGCATTTGCCCCATGCGCCAAGTGCCAGGAAGACGCGTTTGAGAACCTTCCTACGTACTAAACAGCTTCAACCTGCAACGCAACACGCTCGCGGCACGGGCATTCGTCCATGTATCGGTGCGCTTCCACGAACTGATTGAACGGGAACACGGTGGTTTTCAACGGCACCAGCACGCGGTCGGCTGTCAGTTGGTTGATATCGCGCAACGCCCGTTGCAAGGCTACGTGGTCCTGAATGATGCCCAGCTCCGGTTTGCCAGTGAAGTTACCGATGCAGTGCACAAAAAACTGAATGTTCTTCTGGAACGCCGCGCACGCCGGGAAGGGCGTCTGGTTACCGCCCTGCAACCCATACAGCACCAAGCTGCCACGGGGTGCCAGTACGTCACCGAGCAAGGACATCTGCGGGCCACCCAAACCGTCGAACACCACGTCGACACCGCGGTTGTCGGTGAACTTGTTGATTTGCATCAGCAGGTCTTGCTCTTCGGTGACGATGACCTTTTCCGCACCGAGCGACAGCAGATACTCACGCTCCGCGCTGTCCTTGGTAGCGGCAATCACCCGCACCCCAAGGGCCTTGCCCAGCTGTACAAAGGATGGACCGGCGCAGTGGCTGGCGTCCGTCACCAAGGCAAATTGCCCGGGCTTGACCCGTGCCAAGTCCACGTAGGCGAAGTAGGCGATCAACAGCGGCGTGTAGTGCACGCTCGCTTCAATAGGGCTCAAGAGATCCGGGTACCGGGTCAGGGCCGAACGGGGCAGGACGATCTGCTCACCATACACCGGGTAGTCATTGGGGCTCTCGGCCGGAAAACTGGCGACTTTATCGCCCACTGCGAAGTCATCCACGCCATCGCCTACGGCGACCACCACCCCGGCCATTTCATGGCCAAGACCGGACGGTAATCTTGCATGGGAAGACGCCAGGTTCTGGCGCCACAAAATGTCATACCAACTGATGCCAATCGCTTCGACACGCACCTGCACTTCGCCGGGTGCGGGCTGCGCGGCTGCATGCTCTTCGCATTTGAGCACCTCGGCCGGACCAAACTTGTGAAAACGGATCATGCGGGACATCGCAAACCTCGTCAAAGTAACCTCTAATGCCATGAACTCTATCTGGGCTTTACGGGTAAGGCCACCGGTCGCCATTAATAGTCGACATGTCTGTCATTGATTCAGCGTCTGAGGAATAGACCTCAGCTCTTGTAAGAAAACTCAATTTTCCTGTGCAGAGTAACAGCCTTTCCCCGTAAGATTCGTGCTGGCCATTGTTGTTATATGCCCGCTCTCGTCAAGTCAGCTGACTCTTCCAGGACACAAGATGAACCGTAACGACCTGCGTCGTGTCGACCTTAACCTCTTGATCGTATTCGAAACCTTGATGCATGAGCGCAGTGTGACCCGCGCCGCCGAGAAACTGTTCCTCGGCCAGCCAGCCATCAGCGCGGCGTTGTCACGCCTGCGCGGGCTGTTTGATGACCCGCTGTTCGTGCGCACCGGACGCAGCATGGAACCGTCGGCCCGAGCGCTAGAAATCTTCGCCCTGCTCTCCCCGGCCCTGGACTCCATTTCCACCGCGGTCAGCCGCGCCGCTGAATTCGACCCGGCCACCAGCACCGCAGTGTTCCGCATCGGCCTGTCCGACGACGTCGAGTTCGCCCTGCTGCCTCAACTGCTTAAACGCTTGCGCGCGGAGTCACCCGGCATCGTGCTGGTCGTGCGTCGCGTCAATTACATCCTGATGCCCGGCCTGCTGGCCTCCGGCGAAATCTCCATCGGCGTCAGCTACACCGCCGACTTGCCGGCTAACGCCAAGCGCAAAGTATTGCGCCGCAGCCTGCCGAAACTGCTGCGCGCCGACAGCGTGCCGGGTTCGCTGAGCCTGGACGACTTCTGCGCCCGCCCCCACGCGCTGGTGTCATTTGCCGGTGACTTGAGCGGGTTCATTGATGAAGAACTGGAAAAACTCGACCGCAAACGCCACGTGGTATTGGCGGTGCCGCAATTCAACGGCCTGGGCACCTTGCTCGCGGGCACGGACATCCTCGCGACCGTGCCGGACTACGCGGCCGAGGCGTTGACCTCGGCGGGTGGGTTGCGTGCGGAAGACCCGCCATTGCCGGTGCGCAGCTTTGAGTTGCATATGGCGTGGCGTGGATCACAGGATAATGACCCGGGCGAGCGCTGGTTGCGGTCGCGGATTCAGATGTTTTTTGGCGACCCTGAGAGTCTTTAGGTGTCGTCGGACAGGGTCTTTTCCTGATCATTTCTGCCTTTCCACAAACCATGGAGCTCCATTCACTTCCAGTGGATTGCTACGGTGGGGGCACATCTGAGGGCATACTTTGGATGGATTAAAAAGGATGCCCCCAGTCTAAGGTTAAGCACCGTTCCCTCTTGGTCAGTTGGATCAAGGGTTCGACAACTATCGATCCCAGCTTTCGTATTGTCGAATACTCAGGTTAAACAAAAAAAATCGGCGGGCTTTCAATCACTATGGCAACGAATCAGGCGTCCTGCAAAATCAGGTCGGCGCCCTTCTCCGCCACCATCAGGACTGCGGCGTGGGTATTGCCGCTCGTCACATTGGGAAAAATCGACGCATCGACAATGCGTAGACCATCGAGACCATGGACTTTAAGCCGTTTATCGACCACTGAGTTCTGTACATCCGCCCCCATCGCGCACGAGCCGCACAGGTGGTAGATCGAACCGCTGTTTTCGCGAAAGTACTGCAGCATCTGTTCATCGCTTTCGACCACCGGCCCCGGGAGGACTTCAGCAACCGTGATGCTTTTCAAGGCCGGCGCCTGCATGATTTTGCGCATCAGCCGACTGCCTTGGATCACTTCGTCGATGTCTTTTTGCGTACTCAGGTAATTGGGATCGATCAGCGCAGCGTCTCGAGGGTTATTCGACTGGATCTCGATATGCCCACGACTCGTCGGCCGGCACGGGTTGAAACATAGCAGGAAGCCGGAATACGGCTCAGGCTTGAGGCTGGCCTTGTTGTTTTTCGGGATCTGGTACGACAGCGGATTGAAGTACAGTTGCAGGTTCGGGTTGGCCTGCGACTCGTTGCCACGGAAGAAACCACCGGCCTGGTTGACGCTCATCGCCAAGGCACCCTTGCGGGTCAGCAGGTATTTAAGGCCGAGCTTGAACTGCCCGAACAGCGAGCCGAGCTGGTCATTCAGCGTCGGGATGTTGGCCTTGTAGTAGTAGCTGACGCACAAGTGATCCTGAAGGTTCTTCCCCACCGCCGGCAGGTGCTTGACTAGCGGGATCTGGTGCCTGGCCAGCAACGCCTGATCGGCGACACCGGATAGCTGCAGAATCTTCGGTGTGTCGACGGCACCGGCGCAGAGGAGCACCTCTTTGCGCGCCTGGAAGGTGCGGACCACGCCGTGTTGGGTCACGGAAATGCCGCTGGCCCGCTCGTTCTCGAACAACACCCGATCCACCAGTGCGTAATGCTCAACCGTCAGGTTTGGGCGGCTTAGTGCGGGATGCAGATGCGCAAAACTACTGGAGCTGCGCTGACCGTCCTTGGTGTTGACGTCGTAGATACCCGAACCTTCGAATTTCGGTCCGTTGAAGTCGTCACTATGCGGGTACCCGAGTTCGTCGCAACCCTTGAGGAACACATCGCAGATCGGATGGGTCTGGCCCTTCATCGGAGTGATGCTGATCGGGCCGCTGCCGCCGTGATATTCGGTGTCGCCCAGCGGGTGGTTTTCCAGTTTGCGGAAATACGGCAGCACGTCCTTGAAGCCCCAGCCGTCGTTGCCGTTGGCGGCCCAGTCGTCGAAGTCATGGGCTTGGCCACGGACATAGACCATCGCATTGATCGAGCCCGAACCGCCTTGGACCTTACCGCGCGGGGCATAGATTTCGCGATTGTTGAGCTGCTTTTGCGGCTGGCTGTAGTACATCCAGTTGAAGGTCGGGTTGTAATACATTTTGGCGAAGCCGACCGGGATCTTGAACCACAGGGAACTGTCCTTGCCGCCCGCTTCCAGTAGCAGCACCGTGTGTTTGCCGCAGGCCGAGAGCCGGTTGGCCAGGATGCAGCCTGCAGCGCCTGCGCCAGCGATGATGTAGTCGTATGTCATGCACGGTTACCGCGTAAGTCGTTATCCAAAAAAACACCCGTTCCCACAAGTGAACCACGGGGAATTCCGTCAGCCTCTGGCCGGCGATGTGTCTTTGACGTCTGCCGGCGTCGGCGCCATTTGCAGGTGCAAACGCTCGCCGGTGTATGGCGAATGCCTGCGCACCACGTCCATGTTGAGCTCCACCCCAAGCCCCGGCTCGGTGGATGGGATGATGTAGCCGTCCTCCCATTGCAGTGGTTTGGTCAGGACTTCGGCGTGAAAACCACCCCAGGTCATGATGCTTTCCTGGATCAGGAAATTCGGAGTGCAGGTTGCCAGCTGGAAACTCGCCGCCGCGCCAATCGGCCCGTTATAGAGGTGTGGCGCGATCTGCGCGTAATAGGCCTCGGCCATGCTCGCGATCTTCTTGGCTTCCAGCAGCCCGCCGCATCGGGCGACGTTCATTTGCAGAATCGACGCACCAGCGGCCTGCAACAGCTTGAAGAATTCGTACTTGGTGGTCAGCCGCTCGCCCGTGGCAATCGGGATTGTGGTCTTGGCCGCGACTTGCGCCATTGCCTCCTCCTGTCCCGGTGGCACCGGTTCCTCAAACCACAACGGGTCGTACTTCTCCAGGCGCTTGGCCAGGCGAATCGCCGAGGAAGGGACCATTTGCCCGTGGGTACCGAACAGCAGGTCGCACTTATCGCCCACCGCTTCGCGGATCTTGCGGCAGAAAGTTTCGCAGCGCTCCAGTACTTCCAACGATATCTGGTGCCCGGAGTACGCGGTGTAGGGCCCCGCCGGGTCGAACTTCACGGCGGTGAAGCCTTTGTTCATGTTCTTGATGGCGCATTCGGCAGCCAGGTCCGGGTCGTCGTAGTCGTATTCGCCCTTGCTGTTGACGGGATAAAGGTAGGTGTAGGAACGCAGACGCTCGTTGACCTTGCCGCCCAACAGTTCATACACCGGTTTGTTCGCCGCTTTGCCGATGATGTCCCAGCAGGCCATCTCCAGACCGCTGACCACGCCCATCATGGTCAAGTCCGGACGCTGGGTAAAACCGCTCGAATAGGCCTGACGGAAAAAGCGTTCAATGTGATGCGGGTCGTGGTTGAGCAGATAGCGTTCGAACACGTCTTCGATGATCGGCAGCATGGCTCTGGGGCCGAAGGTCGCAGCATAGATTTCGCCGACACCTTCAATGCCGCAATCGGTCTTGAGCTTGACGAACAGCCAGTACATGCCGCCGATATGCGGTGGCGGGACGGCGACGATATGAGTTTCAAGGGCGACGATTTTCATCTCAGGCACCTGTTTTATTCGAAGATTGACGATTGATACGCGCGCACAAGGTCAGGGCCGCGAGGGTCCCGATCAGGCCGACGGAGGCGATGTAGCCGAAATACAGCTTGTAGCCAACGGCGCCGGGGAAGTGCTCGGTGAGGTAGCCGTTGATCAATGGAATGAAGGCGTCCGGGAGGTAACCGACCACCGAGACAATGCCGATGGCCAGGCCGGTGATGCGCAGCGGAATATTGCAGGTGTCGAGGATCGCCCAGTACAAACCGCGAATAGCGTAAGTCATCAGGCCGATGAAGATCACCGTACCGATCAGCAGGCCCATGCTGTTGAGCGCCGGGAACACGATCAGGCCGACCATCGCCAACGTCGCGAGGAACAGCGCCACTATCAGCACCGAGATGTTCGAGAACTTGTCACCGAGCCAGCCACCGCCGATACCGCCAATCGGGCGCATCCACAATTTGATGGTGGTGATGGTGCCGGCCATGACCGCCGTCATACCGCCGCCCTGCAAATAATCGGAAAAGCTGTAGGTGGCCCAAAAGATGTGATAACCGCAGAAGACGATGGTCGTCACCAACCACAGCTCCGGTATTTTCACCAACGTCGCCAGGTCGCTGAGCAGGTTGTACTTGCCCTTCTCCACTGGCGCAGTGTCTTGCATCGACTTCGGGTCCTTGATCAACACAAGCACACAGCCAATGGCGATGCAGGTGAAGGCGTACAGGTAGATCACGTGCTTGAAACCTTCAGCGGCGGACTCGCCACGGGTTTCAGTGGCGAACGCGAACAGCCCCAGGGCGACCGTTGCGAGCAACGCTTCGACCAGGCCGCGACCGCCGTCGAGGATGCCGAAGAACCGCCCCTGTTCAGCGTGATGTGCAATCATCTTCACCCGCTTGAGCACCGAGGCCCAGAACGTCAGGCCGGTGGTCAGGCCCCAGCAACCGAAGATGATCATCAAACTGGTCATCGACGGTGCCGTGGAGTACCAAAGCCCCAAGGCTCCGGTGGCCACCAGCGAAAAGAAAATCAAAAACCGTGGCGCGATCCGGTCCGCCAGCCAGCCACTCGGTAGGTAGCTGAGCAAGAAAATCGTCCCCAGCATCGAGTACAGATAACCCAGCTCGCTGTGGTTGATCTGGAACACCTCGAGCATGGTCGTCTGGTAGACCTGGCGCAGGTACAGGATCGGGTAGATCGCCCCGGCGGCCAGCACCAGCAGCATCAACTGGACGTAGCGACTTCCCGTGTCACTGTGTTTTTTTGCACTCGCTTTCAAACCCTGAACAGCGGCAACAGTGGTTGCAGACTTGGACATCTGTGAGACCTCGGGCAGCCCGGTGGTCGGGGCGCCCCAATAATTGTTTTTATAGGTTTGGAGCAGTAGCAAGCGCAAAGCTACAAGCGGCAAGTCAGAGCCGGCTGCTGTTCGCTTTTACTTGCCGCCTGAAGCGTGGAACTTGTAGCTGCCGGTCTAGTACTTCATCACCACGAGTCGGGTCTGGGTGAATTCCAGCATGCCGTGTTTGCCGTCATCGCCGCCAAGGCCCGAGCGTTTCCACCCGGCGTGGAAGCCCTGGTAGGGGTCGGCCGGCGTCCGGTTGACGTACAACTCGCCGGCCTCGATGGTGTTGGCGACTTTCATGGTGGTCCGGTAGTTTTCGGTGTACAGCACCGACGACAGGCCGAACTGATGGTCGTTGGCCATGGCCAGCGCGTCTTCGATGTCGCGGTACTTGAGCACTGGCAGCACCGGGCCGAAGATTTCTTCCTGGATGATTTCCATATCCTGGCGACAGTTGCTCAACAGCGTCGGCGGGTAGAAATGGCCGTTGCCCTCAGGAATGAAACCGCCTGTTTCCAGTACAGCACCGTCGGCGACAGCGCGCTCGACCATGGCGTGGATGTTCTGCTGCGAGCTTGCGTTGACCAACGGGCCCATCAGGCTGGCGTCGGTGGCGCGGTCGCCAAACTTCACTGCGCTGATTTTGGCTTTGAGCAACCCGAGGAATTGTTCGTAGACACTGTCCTGCACATAAACCCGCTCCACCGCCGTGCACAACTGACCGCAGTGCGTGGTCTTGGACGCGACGATAGCGCTGGCGGCGGCTTCAAGATCAGCATCGGCTTCGATGATCGCCGGGGTTTTGCCACCCAGTTCCAGGGACGGCTTGGCGATGTTGGCCTTGCAATAATCGAGCACGATGCGCCCGGCGTTGACGCTTCCGGTCAGGGTGATCAAGCCGACTGCTTTGTGGGTGCAGACCGTAGCGGCGGTGGCATGGTCCATGGTCAGGATGTTGACCACGCCAGCGGGTAGACCGGATTGCTGCACAGCCTTGGCGATTTCAAACGCCGAGGTCGGCGTGTTGTTACTCGGGCGCACCACCACGGTGTTACCGGCAATCAGTGCCGGGGCGATTTTGCGCAGCAAGGTGTAGACCGGGTAGTTGAACGGAATCAGGCAGGCGACCACACCAATCGGCTCGCGGTGCAGGAAAAGGTTTTCGTTCGGGGTATCACTGGGAATGATCTCGCCTTCGATCCGTCGTGCCCACTCGGCGTGGTAACGGGTGATTTGCGCGGCGTAACGGGCTTCGTTGCTGGCGTCGCTGACACTTTTGCCGGACTCGGCGGCCAGGGCAGCACCGATGCTCTCGGCGCAGGCCTCCAGGGCGTCAGCGAATGAGCGCAAGTGCTCGGCGCGTTCGATGCTGGTGAGCTTGCCCCAGCGCGTCTGGGCGGCGGCGGCGGCTTCAACAGCGGCGGTGGCTTCAGCGCTGGTGGCGGCCGAGACCTGACCGACCAAGGCTTCGGTCGCTGGGTTGTAGACCGCAATCAGCGCATCGCTGGCAGGCTCAATGAAGTGACCGTTTACAAAGTTTCGCTCAAGTCGCATGTCAATCGCCCATCGTTGTTTTTATCCAATTCCGGCAGTCTTGGCATCCTGAGGAGGTTGAACAAACGATTTATTGAGCGTTGGAACATTCGAAAAATGCAGGTTACCTCTTGAACGACTCAAATCCGGGTGGGGTCGAGGTTCAACTGGCGGCGGTGGAGGGTTCGAGCTGCCTTTGCGCCAACCAGATTTCCTCCTGCAACCACTGGCTGAACACCTGTAATTGCGGCATCAAGGTCTGCTCCGGCCGAGTTACCAACCAGTAGGATTGATGCCCTTCCACATGCACGTTCAGTACCTGGGTCAACTGCCCGCTGGCCAGTTCCGGGGCAACCATGTGCCAGTCAGCAATGGTGATACCCAAGCCGTCAGTGGCGGCGCGAATCGCCAGGTCCAGCAGGTCGAATTCATAGCCGCCCTGGGTATCGACACCGCTGATTTTCGCCGCGTCGAGCCAGTGTTTCCAAGTCAGGTAACGCTGGTCTTCCCTGGCCAACACATGCAGCAAGGTCAGGCGATTAAGGTCGATGCCACGCTCGCTCCATTCCCGCGCATACAACGACGGTGCACACACCGCGATGTGCCGTTCCTGGATCAGCAGCGAGCTGTCCAGCCCATCCCATTCGCCATCGCCAAAGCGGATCGCGCAGTCCAGGGTGCTGGTTTCCGCCAGGCTGTCCTGCAAGCGCGTGGTAATGCTCAGCTCCAATTCGGGGTGCTTCTCCCGCAGCCGCCCCAGGCGCGGCATCAACCAGCGGCTGGTGAACGTTGGCGGTGCGTTGATGTGCAGGCGATTGGCGTGAGACTTCTGCTGGATGCTGCGTACCGTCAGCTCGATTTTGTCGAAGGATTGATGCAGCGCCCGCAGCAAAACCCGGCCGGCGCTGGTCAGTTCGAGGTAGTGATGCCGGCGTTCCAGCAGATTCTCACCGAGCTGTTCTTCGAGCTGGCGCACCTGGCGGCTGACCGCACTCTGGGTGACATTGAGCAGCTCCGCCGCGCGGGTAAAGCTGCCGGTACTGCCGGCCACTTCGAAGGCTTTGAGCGCATTGAGCGCGGGCATTTTGCGTTTCATGAACAGTACTCGCGCTGGGGCTGACGAGCCCCAAGCATCCCACGGCTTGCGGGAAATTTCCTGAGTAACATGCATTTTTGTGTTGTGCGGGGCAATTTCCCCGGACGGGCATCAATTCCTATGGCGAGGGGGTTGCCCTCCTCGCCACAGGTAACCGTCAACCGTCGTATTACGTCGGTTTCAGCCCTGCCACTGTCGCGGACGTATAAATAGCATGAGTATTTCGCAGCACACTCATGACTATTAAGCATTGGCTGTTTTCTTTATATAAACGCTAGTCTTATTTCAATTAAACACCTGACCAAACCCACGCACTCACATAGGGCAGCTCCTGCACTTTCGCCCCAATCTATTGCAATTAAACTGACCGAGCCAACCCCATGCCAATCAACACACACTCACCCACAAGAAGTATTGTTTTATTGGCGCTTATCTTTACCGCGTGTAACGCCACCACCCACGGCTTCAGTATCTTCCTTTATTCGGCCCTATTACCCCAGATCCGCCAAGTGTTCGAGCTGAGCTACAGCCAGGCCGCGTTCATCGCGGCGCTGCTGCAACTGTTCTACATGGGTGCGTCCATTGTCAGCGGCATCGCCGCGGCGTGGATCAGCCCGCGCACCATGGTAAAGCTGACGATGGCCTTGAGCCCGGCGCTGCTGGCCTTGGCGGTCGCCACCCCATGGGTGCTGCCGTTCGCGCTATGCCTGGCAATGGTCTCGGCCTGCGCCGTGTCGAACTGGAACGCCATCGCCGCACTGGTCAGCGAAGTGATCCCCGCCTCCCACCGCAGCCGCGTGCTGGGGCTGGCGTCGTCGGGGGCGGCGTTTGCGATCTGCCTTAACGGTGTGCTCATCACCCTGTTGCAGGGCATCTCGTTGCGACACTTCTGGCTGATTTGCGCCGGGATGACGCTGATTGCCACTCTATTGACCTTTTGGGTCTTGGCGCCGTTGGCGACAGGCCAGCGCATCAAGCCAAGCAGCGCGCCGTCGCTGCGTCGGGTACTCAGGCAATGGTTGAAGCTGTGCCTGGAATACCCGGTGGCGCTGCACATACTGCTGCTCAGCGCCTTTATTGGCGGGATCAGCGGTCCCTTCCTGAATTTCCTTTCGGCGTTTGCCAGCGAACGGCTGGGCGCCAACGCGCAGGTCACCGGCTCACTGTGGACACTGATCGGAATGAGCGGAGTTGTCGGCGGTTTGTTGCTGGGTTCGCTGGCGGATCGCTGGGGGGCATTGAGGGTGATGGCATTGAGCATCAGCGCTTTCGGCCTGGCAATGCTCGCCCTACTCTGGCAACCGAGCCTGAGCATGACCTGGCTGGCGGCCGGGCTGTTCGCGCTGTTCTATTTCCCGGTCTGGGGCCTGATGGCAGCCTACCTCAGCACACGCTTGAGCCCCGTGCAAAGCCTGCAAGTGGTGAGCCTGAGCATGGTCGGTTATGGCTTGGGCAGCGCCATCGCCAATTGGCTGTGCGGCTGGCTGCTACAAGCCACCGGGCAGTTTGGCCTGGTGCACGGCTGGATAGTCTGCTGGGTTACCGCAAGCCTGTTATTGCTGGGGCTGATGGCCCGCCGTCAACGCTGTGAGCCGGCGCTCGGCCAGCCACTCTGAACGGCCTAAGCGGCGCGACAAAATGTCCACCAAAGCCTCCACTGCCAGCGCCGCGCACTGAGTAGAACGCCAGAACATCAACCGTGCCGGCTCAATCGGCGGAAAGCCCTGAGCCTCGTCCAGCACCTGCCAACCCGCCGGCACCAGGCGCCGCGCCGTGACGCCGACCGACTGGCCCTGTTCAATGGCAATCCCGATGCCACGCGGGCTCTGGCTGGTGTAAACCACATGCCACGCCCGCCCGGCCTCGGCCAGCGCCCGTACGGCGTTGGCACGAAAGGCGCAGCCCTCGGCATAAACCGCCAGCGGCACCGATGCATCCGCACCGGCGCACCACCCCTCAGCCGCCACCCACACCAGCGGCTCGTCGCACAGGTATTCACCCGCTTGCAGATTGGCGTGTTGCACACCGAGCACCAGGTCCAGTTCACCGCGTTGCAAGCGACTGACCAGCGCCGTCGACATCTCGCAACAAATGTCCGGCCGCACCTTTGGGAACTGCTCCTGAAAGTCGCGCAACACCCCGGCCAGGCAAAACTGGGCGTAGTCCTCGGGCATGCCGACGTGAATGCACACCTGCTCATCGGGCAGCTGCACGGCGTTGATCGCATCGGCGTGCAGTTTGAGGATCTGCCGCGCATAGATCAGAAATGTCTCGCCACCGGGTGTCAGGCTCACAGAGCGACTGGTGCGCTGGACCAACGGCGTGCCGACGATCTCTTCCAGACGCTGCAAATTCTGGCTGATGGTCGATTGGGTTTTGTGCAAGCGCTCGGCCGCCGCAGAAAACCCGTGGCACTCGATAATCGCGACAAACACTTTAAGTAAGGTCCCATCCAGTTCGCCTGACATAACTATCGCCCCTGCCGATGGATTCGATCACAACTTGTAATTTCCACTTCACACCTCTTTAAGCAACTATCAATTCAACGCCAAACACTGTTAATTGATAGTTCCAGGAGACTTGCATGAGCCTTCAACTTGCCGACGCCGAAGTGGGCGATATCAGCGATATTATTAATACCGAGTTGTACCCCATACATGATTCGGGCCATGTCCGGTTGCAGGCGTTGATCGAACACGCCCGCGCCGAATTGGCCGAGGACGGTTGCTGCCTGCTGAAGAATTTTCTGCGGCCCGAGGCGCTGGAACAGGCGCGTGCCGAGGGTCAGGCGCTGTCGGGCAAGACCTTTTATTCGGTGCGCAAGGTCAACGCCTACTTCACCGAAGACGACCCCGCCCTGCCCCAGGATGATCCGCGCCGCACATTCATGGAGCGCACCAGCGGTTTTGTCACGCGGGACATGATTGCCCCGGACGCAATCATTCATCGCCTGTACGTCTCGCCGATGATGAAGCGATTCATCGGTGCCTGCCTCGACGAGCCGGAGATTTTCGAATACGCCGATCCGTTCGCCGGGCTGGTGATCAACGTGATGCCCGAAGGCACCGAGCAGCCTTGGCACTTCGATACCAACGAATTCATCGTCAGCATGATGACCCAGAAGCCTGAGGCTGGCGGCCTGTTCGAGTACGCACCGATGATCCGCACGCGTACCCAGGAAAACCTCGGCGCCGTCGGCAACGTGGTGCGCGGGGACGACCGCATCCGCGTGCAGGAACTGGAACTCAACCCAGGCGACTTGCAGATCTTCAAGGGCCGCTTTTCAGTGCACCGGGTAACCCGGGTCGAAGGCGCTACTGAACGTAATACGGCGATCTTCGCCTACTCCGAAAAACCCGGAATCATCGGCCGTGCCCAGCGCACCAAGCAGCTTTACGGACGCCTGTCCGAAGCCCATCTGCAAGCCGAACGCAACCTGGTGCGCAGCGACCAGTTGCTCGACTGAGCCATTCCAAAAACTATTAGAAAATACCAACCGTATTTGCCCTGCGAGGAACACCCCATGAGTCTGTCCGGCCCTAACCGCAACCCCGCCGACTGCGAACCGACGTACGACGAGATCCAGCAGATCCAGCTCGACCGCTTGCAAAGGGTGCGTAACGAACTGAAAAAACGCGACTACGCCGCGTGCGTGCTGTTCGACCCGACCCACATGCGCTACGCCACCGGCTCGCGCAACATGCAGGTGTACTCGGCGCGCAATCCGGCACGTTACGCCTTCATCCCGGCAGAAGGCCCGGTGGTGGTCTTCGAATTCGGCGGCTGTCTGCACCTGGCGGAACAGCTCAACACCGTCGATGAAGTGCGCCCAGCCAAAGCCATCTCCTATTACTTCTGCGACAGCTTCCTCAATAACGTCACCGCCGAATGGGCCGCTGAAATCGATGACCTGGTGCGCAAGCACGGCGGCGGCAACAAACGCATCGCCATCGAAAGCGCGACCTCGGCCGCTGCGTTCGAACTGCAAAAACTCGGCTACCAGATTTTCGATGCCCAGGAACCACTGGAGCGAGCGCGCTGCATCAAGGTGCCGAACGAATTGAAGATGATCCGCGCCAGCCTGCGTGCCACCGAGGCCGGCGTGCGGTTGATGGAAAGCAAACTGGTGCCAGGCATCAGCGAAAACGAACTGTGGTCGCACCTGCACCAGCACGTGATCGCCACCGACGGTGACTACGTCGAAACCCGCCTGCTGTCCTCCGGCCCGCGAACCAATCCGTGGTTCCAGGAATGCAGCACCCGGCCCATCGAAGCCGGTGACCTGGTAGCGCTGGACACCGATGTGGTCGGGCGTTTCGGCTACTACGCGGACTTTTCGCGAACCTTCCTGTGCGGCGAGCAAGCCGCCACCGCCAAGCAACAGGAGCTGTACAAGCTGGCCTACGAACAAGTGCAGACCAACATGGAAATGCTCAAGGCCGGACGCAGCTTCAAAGAATACGCCGAGCTGGCCTGGCGCATCCCGGACAACTACAAGGCCAACCGTTATTTCGCCCTGGCCCACGGGGTTGGCATGACCGGTGAATACCCGTACGTGGTGCACCGCGAAGACATTGATGCGCTGGGTTACGACGGGGTTTTCGAAGCCGGCATGACCATCTGCGTGGAAAGCTACATCGGCCACGATGAGGGCGGCGAAGGGGTCAAGCTCGAAGAGCAGATCTACATCCACGAAAACGGCATCGAATTGCTCTCGGACTACCCGTTCGATCCGCGCCTGATGCCGCGTTGAGTTGCCCCCGACGGCACCGTCACCTCCTTCGGCACCGTCCGTTTTTCCCCTTGTTCCCATCCGGAACAAGGGGCGTTTGCGGCCACCGCGCAGTGTTCGTACCCGCGCTTTCCTCCGTCCGGCCTGTCTAGCTCAAGCGGCAGCCTTACTTACGGTCAGTAACATGCATTTATCGAACGTTTCAGCATTGAATTTATCGTTTGTCGATCTTTGCCCAGATGACAAAACTGCGGGCATCTCTAATAAAAACAACATGAGAGCAGCCCTATGTCCTATCCCGCCTTCGTCTTCCTGATTGCGTTGCGCCTTGTTCTTCTGCCGGCTTTACGCCTGTCACGCCTGCGCGCTGCTTGCCACTGACAGTCTCGGTTCATCGAACCGACCGCGTCTGCCGCTCGCCCCATCTGCGGCCAGTCGAAAAACGCACTTTTGCACGTTATCGGAGAGGCATATGAAAGACTTAATGACACTGGACGGCGCCTTGCCGCATCCAGCGGTAAACGACCTGTGTACCCAAGTCAAAAGTGGCGAGATCAATCGTCGCCAATTCCTGCGCACCGCCGCGCTGCTGGGCGTAACCGCCGCCAGCGCCAGCACTTTTCTCGGTTCCGCGCTGCTCGGTAACTCGGCCCATGCCGCTGAAGCGGTAACACCGCGCCAGGGCGGCAGCCTGCGGTTTGCCTGCGCCATCCAGGAAATCCAGGACCCGATGCTTATCACCTGGATCGAAGCCTCGAACCTGCTGCGCAACTCCCTGGAGTTCCTGACCTGGGTCGATGCCGACAACGTCACTCACCCGTACCTGGCCGAGAGCTGGAGCCCGTCCGACGACCTGAAAACCTGGACCTTCAACCTGCGCCAGGACGTGAAGTGGAGCAACGGCGACACCTTCAACGTCGAAGACGTGCAGCACAACATCGAGCGCTGGATTGCCGCCGACTCCAAGTCGGTCAACCGCACCGCGTTCCAGGACATTACAGCGTTCGAAAAAGTCAGTGACTTCCAGTTCCGCCTGGTGCTCAACCGACCGATGCTGGCGATCCCGGAAATGCTCAATGCCTTCACTTGCGCCATCGTGCACCGCAGCTTCAAGGCCGGTGACGACTGGGCGAAAAACCCGCTGGGCACCGGCCCGTTCAAACTGGTGTCGTTCGCGGTCAACAAGCAGGCGACCTTTGCCAAGCGCGCCGATTACTGGCGCACACCGGCCAACCTCGACGAGCTGCGCTACGTCGACATGGGCACCGACATTTCCACCCATCTCGCCGCGCTGCAGGCTGGGCAAGTGGACGTGTTGTACCGGGTAACGGTGGCCGAACTGGATCTGGCGAAACGCTTGCCGGGCGCGCAATTGCTCACCTGCAAGTCGGCACAAACCATCGTCATGCGCATGGCCTGCGACCAGAAGCCGTTCGACGACCTGCGTATTCGCAAAGCCGTAGTGCTCTGCGCCGACAACGCGCAGATGCTGAAAATCGCCTATCGCGGCATGGGTACGTTGGGCGAAGACCACCACGTCGCTCCGTCCCACCCGGAATACTTCCCGCTGCCCAAACGTGCGCGGGACGTGGCGGGTGCGAAGAAACTACTCGCCGAAGCCGGCCATCCGAACGGCATCGACATCGATCTGATCGTCGGCAACACCCAGGGTCGCTACGAACAGGATTGCGCGCAGATCCTGCAACAAAACTGCGCCGAGGCCGGCATTCGTATCAACCTCAAAGTGATCCCCGCCACTCAATACTGGCCAATCTGGGACAAAGCCGCGTTCAGCCTCACCTACTGGGCACATCGCCCGCTCGGCGTGATGTCGCTGGAACTGGCCTACCGCAGCGGCGCGGCCTGGAATGAAAGCCACTACAGCGACCCGGCATTCGACGCAGCGCTGGACAAAGCCATGGGCATCATCGACCCGAAACAACGGGCAGCAGCGATGCAAAGCGTCGAGCAGATACTGCAAGACGCCTGCGTTATGGTCCAGCCGTTCTGGGGCGATAAATTCACCGCCGCGAGCAAGAAAGTCCAGGGGTTCCAGGTTCACCCCTCGGACTTCTACCCAATGGATCAAGTCTGGTTGAGCGCCTGATTCAAGCGCCCCGAACGAGCCCGCCCATTCAGCTGCGGCGGGCCGCCATCCCTTGATTAGCCGGAGCGTGCGAGCATGGCTGAATTTCTATTGCGCAAGTTATGTGCGCTGGCGGCAACCTTGCTGTCGGTGTCAGTGATCGTGTTCCTGGCGCTGGAACTGAATATCGAAGACGTCGCAATCAACGTCCTCGGCCCCTACTCCGCCGCCGACCAGCGCGCTGCATGGCTGGTGGAACACGGTTACAACCAACCCTTCGTCTGGCGCTACCTGGTGTGGCTGAAGGATTTTCTCAGCGGCGATTGGGGCACCTCGGTGCATTTTCGGGAGCCGGTGATTGACCTGCTGCTGCCGAACCTGGGGCAAACGTTGATCCTCGCTGGATTGGCGTTGGCAGTGATGGTGCCGGTAGCGTTGACACTCGGTATCCTGGCCGGGATTCGCCAGGGCTCGGCGGTGGATCGATTGGTGTCGTTTCTGTCGATCGTCACCACGTCGATACCGGACTTCGCCAGCGCGGTGTTTGTCTCGGCGATCTTCGTGTTCTGGCTCAACTGGCTGCCGGGTGTGAGCAGTATGAGCGACGGTTTCAATCCCGTGGAACTGGCGCTGCCGCTGATGGTGCTGTGCCTGTTCGGCATCGGTTATCTGGCGCGTATTACTCGGGCCTCCATGGTCGAAGTGATGCAGGCGCCGTACATTCGCACCGCCCGCCTCAAAGGCGCATCGACCGCGCGGATCGTGTTGCGCCATGCCCTGCGCAACGTGCTGATCGCGCCAATCACCGTGATTATGTTGTACATCCCGTGGCTGCTGTCGAACGTGATCGTGGTCGAGGTGTTCTTCGCCTACAAGGGTTTCGGTTCGCTGCTGTACACCGCATCGCTGAACCATGACGTCTACCTGATCGAAGCCTGCGCGATGATCAGTGGCATCGTGGTCGGCGCGACCAAAATCTTCTCGGACCTGGCCTACACCTGGCTCAACCCGCGCATAACGTTGCGCAGTCTTGGCGGAGGTGGCCAATGAACGTCCTCAATTCGTTCAAAAATCCCTTGGCGTTACTCGGTTTGCTGTTGGTTGGCGGCTGGGCGCTGATGGCGCTGTTTGCGCCATGGCTGGCGCCCCACGACCCGTTGGAAAGCTTCACCCCGCTGCTGACGCCGATGACTCCGGATGGCGACGGCCTGCACTTTCTGCTGGGCACCGACATGATCGGCCGGGACATTCTCTCGCGGCTGATCTGGGGCACGCGCACCGTGTTGTTCTGGTCGATTCTGGCGACGCTGACCGCATTCGCCGTCGGCATCGCCATGGGCCTGTGCGCCGGCTACTTCAATGGTTGGGTCGATGCGCTGCTGTCCTATGTCGCCGACACCGTGCTGTCGTTCCCGGTGCTGGTGTTGTACATCGTGATCATCATCGCCCTCGGCGCTTCGGCGCTGAACATTCTGATTGCGGTGACCTTCACCAGTGCCCCGGCGATCTTCCGGATCATGCGCGCACTGACCATCGACATCCGTTCCCGGGATTACGTGCTCAGTGCCATCACTCAGGGCGAAGGGTCGTTGCGGATCATGCTGGTGGAAATCCTGCCCAATTGCGGCGGCCCGTTGATCGTCGATTTCTGCCTGCGCATCGGCTACACCGCGATCATGATCGGCGCCCTTGGCTTCCTAGGACTCGGCCTGCCACCGCCGACGCCGGATTGGGGCGGCATGATCAACGAAGGCCGCAGCATGGCCATCGTCTTCCCGCACTTAGTGATCTTCCCGTGCATTGCCATCTCCACCCTGATGCTGGGCCTGAGCCTGTTGGCGGACGGTCTGGACGAAAACGCCCAAAAAGGCGCAAGGAGCTGAGCATGAGTCATCAACAAGTATTGAGAGTGGAAAACCTCTCCATCGAACTGCCCGCCGGCGCCGATCGTAGCCACGCCGTCAAGGGCATCAGCCTGGATGTACGCAAGGGCGAAATTCTCTGCGTGATCGGCGAGTCCGGCTCCGGCAAATCGGTGCTCTCGGCCGCAATCATGGGCGATTACGCCAAAGGCCTGCGCCACACTGAAGGCGTGATTGATTTCCTCGGCGACGATATTTGCCGCATGGACGAAAACGCTCTGCGCAAGCTGCGCGGCAACCGCATTGCGATGATTTTCCAGGAGCCCATGGCGGCGCTGAATCCGGCGATTCGCATTGGTCAGCAGGTCGAGGAAATATTCGACATTCATGCGCCGCAGATGCCCGCCACGGAGCGCCGCGAACGTATGCTCGCCCTCCTGGATTCAACACAATTGCCTGATCCGCCACGGATCGCCAACAGCTTTGCGCATCAACTTTCGGGCGGCCAATGCCAACGGGTGGTGATTGCCATGGCGCTGGCGATGAACCCGGATTTGCTGATTGCCGACGAACCGACGACGGCGCTGGATGTGACCACACAGGCCCAAGTGCTGAAACTGGTTCGCGATCTGCGCGGTCGTGGTCAACACGGCATCCTGTTCATCACCCACGATTTTGGCGTAGTGGCGGAAATCGCTGACCGCATCGCCGTGATGGAGGGGGGTGTGCTGGTGGAAATCGGTGAGCGCGATCAAGTACTCAACTCGCCGAGACACCCGTACACGCGCAAATTGATCGCCGCTGTGCCGGCCCTGCACCCAGAGCTGCACGCACCGTGCGCGGACGGTGAGTTGGCGTTGCGCATCGAGCACCTGACCAAAACCTACAACGTCGGTGGTCGTTTGATCCCGGCGCTCAAGGATGTCTCGCTGCAACTGCCACGGGGCAAGACGCTGGCGATTGTTGGCGAGTCTGGCTCGGGCAAAAGTACCCTAGTGAAAGCGGCGATTCGGCTGGTGGACAGCGACAGCGGCCACGTCTGGGTTGGTGACACGGACTTTCTCGCGTTGCGCGGTTCTGCGTTGGCGGCCAACCGGCGGCGTATTCAGATGATTTTCCAGGACCCGTACGGCTCGCTCAATCCACGGCACCGGGTCGGTGACATCATCGCCCGCGCCGCGCAATTGCGCGGGTTGTCGGCCAAGGATGCGTGGACCGAGGCCGGTGATCTGCTGGAACAGGTCGGGCTCAAGCGTGATGCCCTCAAGCGCAAGCCCCGGCAGTTCTCCGGCGGCCAGCGTCAGCGCATTGGCATCGCCCGAGCCCTGGCGATGCGACCGGAAGTGCTGATCGCGGATGAAAGTGTCTCGGCACTGGATGTCTCGGTACAGAAACAGGTTCTGGAGCTGCTCGCCGAGCTGCAACAGCGCCTCAACCTGAGCATCTTGTTCATCACCCATGACCTGCGCGTGGCGGCGCAAATCAGTGACTACATCGCGGTGATGCGCCAGGGCGAAGTGGTGGAGTACGGCACGGCGGAACAGGTGTTGCTGCGACCGCAAAACACCTACACCCAGACACTGCTCGCGGCGGCACCCGGTGCTTCGGCGATCCCGGAAGTTTCTGCCATCGAACCCACGCTGAGGCTGATTCGACCGCAAGCCAACTGAATCAACAACCCTTTTCCCAGGTAGCAGCGTTCGCTGCTCCATGGGCTGCTGTTGCCAACGATAACTAAAAAACCAGGAGTATCACTGTGCGCACAACTACTCAGATTGCGGTCCGTTCCATCGCTCTCATTCCGTTGCTCGGCGCCTTCGCGGCGCCGGTCATGGCGGTGCAGGTCACCGACAACCTCGACCTTGGCGGCGCCATCCGGGCGCGCTGGGACTATGACCCGGACCGCGACATCCAGAAGTTTGGCCTGGACACGGTGTTCCTGAGCGCCAAGTACAACTCTGACACCTGGATCGGCGAGGCCCAGTACCGTTTCTACGGACGCTCCTATCCTTACCAGTACACCAAGAACTACGGCGATATCCAGTTCGCCAAGTTCGCGTGGGTCGGCTACAAATTCAATCCCGACCAGCAAGTGCAGGTAGGCCTGAATACGGTGCCGTTCGGTTTGCAGCCGTACTTCGGCAGCACCTTTTACGAAACCCTGGGCAACGTCATCGGCCTGGAAGATGTGCAACAAGTCGGCGCCAAGTACATCCAGCAAAGTGGCGACTGGAACATCCAGGCCGGCTACTACCTGCGCCCGGCGTGGCAAGGCAAAGGCACGAGCAAAGGGGTGACGTATTCCAGCGTGGTGTCCGGGGCCGACAGCTACGTGGGCGACGGGAGCGACAACCAGGAACGCAATACCGTGGTGCTGCGCGTGGCCAAGGCCTTGGACCTGGGCGCGTGGAAATCCGAAATCGGCCTCTCCGGCCTGACCTCTACCCTGGAAAACAAGGACACCGATAACGATGGCCGTCGCAACGCGGTGGCCGTGCACTACCTCGGCAAGAACGGTCCGTGGGGCGTGCAACTGCAAGCGGCGCGGCAACAAATGTCGCCGCGTAACCGTGGCAGCGATGAAGTCGTCACACTTGGCGGGTACGACGGCACCTACAACGTCGCCAGTCGGGGCAACTTGTACGTCGCCGATCTGAGCTACGACGTCGCCGGCAAATACCTGTTCGACCAGATCAGCGGTGTGAAGCTGTACGCCAACTATAGCGCCTTCGACAAATCCGCCGACGCGTTCAAGACCTCGCAACGGCTGATCCTGGGGACCTCGTTTTCCTTCAGCAAACTGTGGATCGCGACGGAATGGCTGTACGGAAAAAATGACCCGTACATTGGTGGCAGCAGCTACACCCAAAGCCTGGCGGCGGGTGGGAGTAACCAGTGGGAGAATCAGCTGTACATGAACATTGGGTACTACTTCTGATCCGGATTGTTTGGCGTTTCTGAAGGCCTCTTCGCGAGCAAGCTCGCGAAGACTTTTACCCCAAACACCACTTGCATCAGCCTCTCAGAAAGGAGTCAGATACGCCGTACAGAATATTCACCAAAAACAATAAACCTGCCCGCGCACTCCTGCGTCGAAGGCGGGTATGGAGTCATTCTTTTCATGCGTCAACTGCCCTCGCTCAACATGCTGCGCGTCTTTGAAGAGGTCGCACGGCATCGTAGTTTCAGCCAAGCGGCTTTGGGGTTGAACGTCACCCAAGGCGCTGTCAGCCGTCAGATCAAGCAACTCGAAGATTATCTCGGCGTGGCGCTGTTTATCCGCACGCCCCAAGGCCTGTCACTAACGCAAACAGGCCTCGCCCTCTCCCCCCAATTGAGCGATGCCTTCGACCACGTCGAACGCGCCCTGCAAGCAGTGCGAGTGCCCAACCTGCGCCAACGCCTGCGTATCGTCGCACCACCGACCTGGGCCACGCGCTGGTTGTCGGCGCACTTGCGCGCATTCTGCCAACGCTACCCGGACATCAGCCTCAGCGTGACCCACCAGAACGGCTACGAGAACCTCGCGGAAATCGACTGCCACATTCGTTTCGGCCTCGAAGCGGTCAACCATTGCAGCAGTCAGTTGCTGGTGATGGAACGGCACATAGCGGTGGCCAGCCCGGAGTTGTTCGTCAACGGCCAGCCGCCGGATCTGCGACAGTTTTCGCTGCTGCACATCCTGCATGACGGCAAACGCTTGAAGGTGTGGGAGAACTGGTTGGCGGCGATGGGCCGCGAGGATGTCGATGCTGCGCAAGGGCTGGAGTTCAGCACGCTGGACCAGGTGATCCACACGGCACTGGCCGGTGGTGGGCTGGCGGTGATTGACCGACAGATGATTGAAAAGGAGCTGGCGAATGGCAGCCTGTTGCCGATCACTGCGGTGGAAGTGCTTGGGCCTTATGGGTATTGGCTGGATGTGGCGAATGAGAAACAGGGGCTGTCGAAAGTGCAGTTATTTACTGATTGGTTGGGATTGGTCAGCAATCCCTGAAACACCGAGATTCAAATGTGAGAGCGGGCTTGCTCGCTCCCACATTGGGTGTGTGGTGGGTTTTAGATTGGGGCTGCGACCTTTGTGGCAGCGGGTGCCGCGCTCTCGATCGGACCCTGCGCCTTGCACGCCTGGCTCAGTGTCAGGGATTTGGTTTCCGGTGCCCAGGCCCAGGAAATGATCGCGCCCAGTGCGAGAATCGACGCCAGGATGCCCATGGTTGGGCTCAAGCCGATACCCGCCACACTCACCGGCAACAGGAACGTGCTGACCGCCGAGCCCAAGCGACTCACAGCCGTAGCAAGGCCAATCCCGCTGGCCCGCACTTCTGTCGGAAAGCTCTCGGCCGGGAATACGCCCACCAGGTTGCTCACCGCTGACAACACCAGCGTGAACACGCCGAATACCAGTACCATCAGGAACGGCGCGCTGCCCGGCAGAGATGCCAGCAGGAACAAGGCCACCGCTAGGATGATGAACGAATTGATCAGAAAGCCTCGCCGCGAGAACTTCACAGTGCACCAGATGCCGATCAAGGCGCCGATGATCAGCAGCATGTTCAACATCAATTCAGTGCCAAAGCCCTCCGCCAAGCCCAGCTTCTGCAGAATCGACGGCAGAAACGTGTAGATCGCAAAATACGGCATCACGATGCAGACGAAGAACAGGCAGTTGAACGCGGTGCGCTTGCGGTATTCGCGACTGAATAGCACCGCATAGCCGGAACGGGTTTCGGTGGAGCGGGTTTCATCGAGTTCGATATTATCGCCCAGGTGTTTTTTGACAATTGCCCGTGCTTCGGCAATCCGCCCCTGATTGACCAACCAGCGGGGTGACTCGGGCGTACCGATCCGCGCGATTAGAATTAACGCTGCCGGAATGGCTGAAGAGGCCAGCATCCAGCGCCAAGCGTCATCGCCGAGATGGAGCATGGCGGTGCCGACGAAGGTCGCGGCAACATAGCCGAAAGTCCAGATAACGCTGAATGAACCCAGCAACACGCCCCGGTGTTTTTTGGGCGAGAATTCGGCGAGCATTGCGTGGCCGACGCTGAAGTCGCCGCCCAGTCCGATGCCGATTATCACCCGACAGAGGAATAACTGCATCGCCGTTTCGGCGTAGAACTGCATGACCGAAGCAAGGGTGATCAGGACAAAACTGACCAGGAAGATTTTCTGCCGCCCGACCTTGTCGGAAATCCAGCCGAAGAACAGGCTGCCAAGAAACAGGCCAATCAGTGCCGAAGCGCCGATCAGTCCTTGCCAGAAGGCATCTAGCTGCATCTGCGGGCTGAGTAGTGTGAACGCAATACCGATCAGGCCCAGGATATAGCCGTCGGTGAAATGTGCGCCGAACGTCAGACCGGCGATTTTAAGGTGGAAGCGCCCGATGGGCAGGTCATCGATCTTTATCGATTGGGCGGACATGTTCGTCTCCAGTTGTTGTTATTGAAGGAGAAAAGAAATCGATAGCGCTCGAACCTGTGGGGCGAGCTTGCTCACTCCCACAGGCGTTACGGTTGGGGTCAGAGGCCGCCCATCAACAGGTATTTGATTTCCAGATAGTCTTCCAGACCGTACTTGGAGCCTTCGCGACCCAGGCCAGACTCCTTGATGCCGCCAAACGGCGCGACTTCCGTGGAGATGATGCCTTCGTTGATCCCGACCATGCCGGCCTCCAAACCTTCGGCCATGCGCCAGACGCGACCGATGTCGCGGCTGTAGAAGTACGCCGACAATCCGTAAGGTGTGTCATTGGCCCGTTGCAATACTTCAGCTTCGTCCTTGAAGCGGAAACACGCGGCTACCGGGCCGAAGGTTTCATCCTGGGCGATCAGCATGTCGCTGTTGGCGTCGGTGAGGATGGTCGGCTCGTAGAACGTACCGCCCAGCGCATGACGACGACCGCCGCACAACAGCGTGGCGCCCTTCGCCAAGGCGTCACTCACGTGCAACTCAACCTTGGCCAACGCCGCCGCGTTGATCAACGGACCTTGCTCGGTTTCACCGTCCAGTGCACTGCCGACGCGCATCGTGGCGACCGCTTCGGCGAGTTTGCCGGTGAACGCCTCGTAAACGCCGTCCTGGATGAAGAAACGATTTACGCAGACGCAGGTCTGGCCGGTGTTGCGGAATTTCGAGGCCATCGCACCTTTGACAGCAGCGTCCAGATCAGCATCGTCGAACACAATGAATGGCGCGTTGCCGCCCAATTCCAGCGAGACTTTTTTCAGCGTATCCGCCGCTTGGCGCATCAGCAGCTTGCCGGTACGTGTCGAGCCGGTAAACGACAGTTTGCGCACGATGCCGGACGCTTGCAGCGCCCCGCCAATCGCCACGGCGTCACCGGAAACCACGTTGAACACCCCGGCCGGAATCCCCGCCTGCTCGGCCAGCACGGCCAGGGCGAAGGCTGACAACGGCGTCTCCTCCGACGGCTTGAGAATCATTGTGCAACCCGCCGCCAGCGCCGGACCGACCTTGCGCGTGACCATTGCCAGCGGGAAGTTCCAAGGGGTGATCGCCGCAACCACGCCGATGGCTTCCTTGACCACAATGATTCGCGCATCAGCCCTATGGCTCGGGATTACGTCGCCGTAAGCGCGCTTGGCCTCTTCGGCGAACCATTCCAGAAAGCTTGCGGCGTAGACCACTTCACCCATGGCTTCGGCGAGCGGTTTGCCCTGTTCGCGGCTGAGCAAAGTGGCCAGGTCTTTCTGGTTGCTCAGCATCAATTCGCTCCAGCGCTTGAGGCGCTGGCTGCGTTCTTTGGCGGTCAATTTTCGCCAGGCCGGCAAGGCACGATTAGCTGCGGCGATGGCGAGGTTGGTTTCCTCGGCGCCGGCTTTTTGCACCTCAGCGATCATTTCGCCATTGGCCGGGTTCAACACCGGATAGGTCGCCCCCCCGCTCGACCATTGGCCGTCGATGAAATTACCGTTACGGATCAGCGAGCTCATGCCACAGCCTCAGTCAGAGTAAAGCGTTCCAGACCCGGGCGAGCCGAGCGCAGGATGCGTTTGCCGGCGGTGTAATCGTTGATCACGTCGCACGGGGTGTAGTTGCGTTCCAACTCATGCAGTTCTTCGGCGTCGAGCCTGGTTTCCAAGGCTGCCAAGGCACTGTCGAACTGCGCGGTGGTGTCGGCGCCGACCAGCATGCAATCGACGCCCGGATGATTGGCAACCCAGGCTTGAGCGATCTGCGCGTTCGAGACACCACGGGCGCGGGCCACGCGCTGTACCGAATGAGCGATCTCGAACGAGGCCTCGTCGCTGTACATCTGCTGGGTGAAAAAGTCGGTCTGGTTACGGGTCGATTGCACATCACCGGTCAGCAAGCCGCGAGCCAGCGGACTGAACACCGAAACGCCAAGACCCTGATCACGACAGAACGGAATCATCTCGCGCTCTTCTTCGCGGTAGGCGCAGTTCAGTTGCAGTTGCATGTTGATCGGCTTGACCCAGCCGTTGCGTTCGCAGGCCATGAGGATCTTCGCCAGCTGCCCGGTGAGCATGGTCGACACCCCGATGTAGCGGGCCTTGCCGGAGCGCACAATGTCGTTCATCGCACTCATGGTTTCTTCAACCGGGGTATTCAGGTCGAAGTAATGCAGCATAAACACATCGACGTAATCCATGTTCAAGCGCTTCAGCGAGGCGTCGATGCTGTCCATGATGTGCTTGCGCGAATGGCCGCTGGCGTTGATGCCGTTGCGGGTGCCGTAGCCGACCTTGGTGGTGATCACCAAGTCTTCACGACGAGCCAGACGCTTAACGATGCGCCCGACCACTTCTTCACCGACACCCGCGGAATAGAAGTCTGCCAGGTCAATGAAGTTCACCCCGTTGTCGAGGGCATGGGCGACGATCGGCTCGCTTTGCTTTTCATCGAAGATCCACGGTTTCCAGTCCGGGGTGCCCATGTTCATGGTGCCCAGGCACAGGCGGGAGACTTGCAGGCCGGAGTTGCCCAAACGAATGTATTGCATGGCGCAGACCTCAGGCTTTTGGGGTGTAGAAGGGGTTGCTGATGTGAGCGACCACATCCGCCAGTTGCGCAGTTTCCGGTTTGCCGGTCAGGGCGGCGCGGATCGCGGTGCGGCAGGCGTTGTAGTTGTTCAGGTATACCGCATCGAGGTCATCGCAGGCCGGGTTGACCCAGTTGGCAGTGACAATGGCCCACTCGTCCTCGGCTTCCGGTGGCAACGTGCCGTCCAGCAGCGCCTCCAACACTGCCTTGGCAATCCCGGCCTGGGACGCGCCCCACGTAGCGTTCCCGTGGAAGTCGCTGCTGATCGCGGCTTTGTTGACGTAAAGGGTCATCGGCTTGACCGGAATGTTCGGTTGGGCGATCACCATAAAAGGGCAATGCCCCTGGCTCGGCGACGCCAAACTGTTGGCAAACGCCTGCCCCGCCGGCCCGTTGCGCGGGCCGATCAGGATGTTGATGTGTGCGGCATTCACGCCAGGACCTTCGAAACCTTCACCGATGTACAGGTCGAGTTCTTTCATGGGTCGTTACTCTTTTTGGATTTTTTGGGGGTGATCAGAAGCGCACGCAGATCGTAAAGATCACGTGGCAAACATCGGGATACGAAGAGCGCAACACGAGGCTGGCGGGGACGCGGCAGTGGGGCTTAGTCATGATTGCAAACGCTCTTTTTGTTATTGATGAGCTGTGTTTGCGATTTTTTAACATCGGGGGCCGGAGGGGCTGTAACCATTAAAAGTCATGGGGGTATGAGCTCTCCTCATACCCAGAAAAAATCCCGCGCGGAACGGGAAGACAAATTGTTCGCCAACCAGCCTGCATGGTAGAACGCGATTTCGCATTTATGGTGTGCGTCAGGGGGGCAAAACTGGGGGCAAATTTCAACTCGGCCGACCTTGAATCACTGCGCTAGAGCCAAGTCAAAATGTTTTTTGGCGACCCCGATAGCTTGTAATGGAGCGCCAGTAAATTCCATAAAATTATTTTATAACAAATAGTTATTGTAATTTCAGTCTATTGCCGTCTGTCCAAATCCAATGGACTCCACGACTCATGGGGGCAAATTTCGGTTCCTTAAAAAGAATGCTCCCACCGATGCCCTCAGACAATGCGGTTGGTTTCAAATGAAAACTGAGCGATGCCTTGATCCGCTCGCTGACCAAACCCGGCAAACACGCCGATGGCGAAGTTCCTGGCCTCTACTTGGTGGTGAGGCGTCGAGCAAGGTCGGCAAATCCCCTTCCAAGGTTTGCAGATTGAAGTATCGGCTGCATGGCAAGGAAAACCGCTTCTCCATCGGCACTTACCCCGACATTGGTCTCAAAGAAGCGCGTGACAAGACCGATCCGCCGCATTTGAACCTCGTGCCGATGGCTCAGCCTGAACCCGTAGCGTCCGCCAGAATCATACTGCAGCACCGCAGAGCACTACACTTCAAAGCCAAATGCCCGAATATCTAGCTTGGTTAGGCAAGCCCTGACCGGTTTAAAAAACGGGCAACCGCGGAAACTGAGTGCAACACCTACAACGCGGTGTATGCCCTGCCGGTGGGCGAGCTGCGCAAGGAACTGATCGTTTGCCTGCGGCAAGGTAAACGTACGCGTAGACCACGCGCAGGTGCTGTCGATCGGCGTAACCAGATGCCGGACATGGTCAGCATCCACGTCCGCCCGCCGGAGATCGAGGATCGCCTGATGCCTGAGCATTGGGCGGGTTATTTGATCAAAGGTAAGGCCTACGCCTCGTCGGTTTGCACGCTGGTCGAGCGCACCAGCGGTTATGTGATGCTGATCGAAACGGCCACATCGGCGGTGGAAGGCTTTAGCGCGGCGCACAATCGCATGCCGCTGCCCGTGCGTGAAAGCATGACCTGCGACCAAGACCGGGGCACCGAGGTGTTTGGCCAACTGGATCGCGAACGTCCCTATACCGCCAGAACCCGCAGGAATGAGACTTTCTGTCCTAGGGGTGGATATATGGCTTGCGCCTGATAAAGCTCGGCAGCATGGGCTTGGCGAATGTCGCTCAGCAACCCCTGATGCGCCTGATCCAGCGCATCCCAACGACCCGCCGCGTGCAGTGGCGCAATAGCGACTAGCTCGCGACGGTCATAGCCGACCAATGCGGCTTCTATCAGCTCTTCAACATCCATGACTTCGGAAAGCGTGCTGAGGTCGATCGCGGCGCGCTCCCAGATTTCGGTGCGGGTTGCTGCTGGCAGCACGTCGACAGCCACGCTGGTGTCTTTACGTAGGCGTTCGGGCAAGGTCTCAAGGCGTGCCTTGTCACGTGCAACAGGCATCAGGTCGTGGCCATGACGAGCAAAGCGTTCGGCATAGGTGGCGCCAATCCCGGAGGAGGCGCCGGTGATGAGCACAGTAGCAGGCGTCGTCATGCGGTGAACTTCTTCATAAAGAGTGCTGGCACGGACTTGGCTGCTTCAGATAAATGGCTGATGTCGTCAGTCGCTTATTACCTCGACTGTTTCAACCTCCCCCTCAACCTTCCTTGCAGTTCCCGTAAAAGACCTTTGTCATCACGCCCATTGATAGCTCCCTAACGAAAGCCCCAGGCTAGAGGGCTAAACTCGCGCTTATATCATTCCGAATGATAGTTACCTTTGCTTCATTCGATTCGTGACATAGCACATCGCCGCGCATGATCCGCCCATCTCAAATACATTGGCGGATGCACCTCATGGAACAGTCACTCAAACATTTGCGCTTCCCCTTGGCGATTTTGGCCGTAGTGGTGATGAGCGCGTGCGGCAAGACCCCGGAACAAGCGGCCGCCATGCCTGCTGCCAAAGTCAGCGTGGCGAAGGTGCTTGAACAACCGGTCAACGAGTGGGATGAATTCACCGGTCGCCTGGAAGCCCCGGAAACCGTGCAGATTCGTCCACGGGTGTCTGGCCAGATTGACCAAGTCGCTTTCACCGAAGGCGCCTTGGTCAAGAAAGGCGACTTGCTGTTCCAGATCGACCCGCGTCCGTTCCAGGCTGAAGTGCGCCGCCTTGAAGCCCAGTTGCAACAAACCCGCGCCGCCGCCTCCCGCAGCGATAACGAAGCGCGACGTGGCGAGCGCCTGCGCCAGAGCAATGCGATTTCCGCCGAACTGGCCGACTCGCGCACCACCGCTGCCCAGGAAGCCCGCGCGGCCGTTGCCGGGATCCAGGCGCAGTTGGACCTGGCCAAGCTGAACCTGAGCTTTACCCGTGTGACCTCACCGATCAGCGGCCGCGTCAGCCGTGCCGAAATCACTGCCGGTAACCTGGTGACCGCCGACACCACCGCGCTGACCAGTGTGGTCTCCACCGACAAGGTCTACGCTTACTTCGACGCCGATGAGCGTGTGTTCCTCAAGTACACCGAACTGGCTCGCCAAGGCCGCCGTGGTGCAACCACGCCGGTGTACCTGGGCCTGTCCAACGAAACCGGCAACCCGCACTTGGGCAAGATGAACTTCATCGACAACCAGGTCAACCCGGCCACCGGCACCATCCGTGGTCGCGCTGTGTTCGATAACAGCAAGGGCGAGTACACCCCTGGCCTGTATGCACGCCTGAAACTGGTCGGCAGCGGCACCTACTCTGCCGTGTTGATCACCGACGAAGCCGTCGGCACCGACCTGGGCAAGAAATTCGTGCTGGTGATGGAAGGCGACAAGCCGGCCTATCGTTCGGTGGAGCTGGGGCCGAAGATCGAAGGTTTGCGCATCGTGCGCAGCGGCCTGAACAAGGACGACACCATTATCGTCAAGGGCCTGCAGCGCGTGCGCCCAGGGTCGCCGGTGGCCCCGCAAACCATTCCGATGGCCAGCCAGGAAACCCTCGCCGCCTTGGCCAAACAACGACAAGCGCTTGAAGCCAGCAACCTGGAACAAGTGGCGCCGGATAAAGCCTCGCACAAACTTGCCAGCGCGACTCCACGCGGTTAAGGGATACGACTCAAGATGAATTTTTCCAAGTTCTTCATTTCGCGGCCGATCTTCGCAGCAGTGCTCTCGCTGTTGATCCTGATCGCCGGGGCGATCTCGCTGTTCCAATTGCCGATCAGCGAATACCCGGAAGTGGTGCCGCCGACTGTGGTGGTACGCGCCAACTTCCCGGGCGCCAACCCCAAGGTCATCGGCGAAACCGTGGCCGCTCCGCTGGAGCAGGCGATCACCGGCGTCGAGAACATGCTGTACATGTCCTCGCAGTCGACCGCCGACGGCAAGCTGACCCTGACCATCACCTTCGCCCTGGGTACCGACCTGGACAACGCGCAGGTGCAGGTGCAAAACCGTGTGACGCGGACTCAGCCGAAACTGCCTGAGGAAGTGACGCGCATCGGTATTACCGTGGACAAGGCCTCCCCCGACCTGACCATGGTGGTGCACTTGACCTCCCCGGATCAGCGCTACGACATGCTCTACCTGTCCAACTATGCGTTGCTCAATGTGAAGGATGAGCTGGCGCGTCTGGGCGGTGTCGGTGACGTGCAGCTGTTCGGCATGGGTGACTACTCCCTGCGGGTATGGCTGGACCCGAACAAGACCGCTTCGCGCAACCTGACCGCCACCGATGTGGTGACCGCGATCCGTGAGCAGAACCGTCAAGTGGCTGCCGGTGCCCTGGGTGCGCAACCCGCGCCGTCTACCACTGCATTCCAGTTGTCGGTGAATACCCAAGGTCGCCTGGTGACCGAGGAAGAGTTCGAGAACATCGTGATTCGCTCAGGCGACAACGGTGAAATCACCCGCCTCAAAGACATCGCACGGATCGAGCTGGGTTCCAGCCAATACGCCCTGCGCTCGTTGCTCAACAACCAGCCGGCGGTGGCGATCCCGATCTTCCAGCGCCCTGGCTCCAACGCCATCGAGATTTCCAACGAAGTGCGCGGCAAGATGGATGAGCTGAAAAAGAACTTCCCGCAAGGGATGGACTACAGCATCGTCTATGACCCGACCATCTTTGTGCGCGGCTCCATCGAAGCGGTGGTGCACACCCTGTTCGAAGCGCTGATTCTGGTTGTTTTGGTGGTGATCCTGTTCCTGCAGACCTGGCGCGCCTCGATCATTCCTTTGGTGGCGGTGCCGGTTTCGTTGATCGGTACGTTTGCGGTGATGCACCTGTTTGGCTTCTCGCTCAACGCGTTGTCGCTGTTCGGCCTGGTATTGGCCATCGGTATCGTGGTGGACGACGCCATCGTGGTGGTGGAGAACGTCGAACGGAATATCGAGCTGGGCCTGGAACCGTTCCCGGCGACCGAAAAGGCCATGAGCGAAGTGACCGGCCCGATCATCGCGACGGCGCTGGTGCTGTGTGCAGTGTTCATTCCGGCTGCCTTTATCAGCGGCTTGACCGGGCAGTTCTACAAACAGTTCGCCTTGACCATCGCGATTTCGACAGTGATCTCGGCGTTCAACTCGCTGACCTTGTCCCCTGCCCTAGCCGCCGTGTTGCTGCGTAGCCATGACGCGCCGAAGGATCGTTTCTCCAAGATGCTCGACAAGCTGTTTGGTGGCTGGTTGTTCAAACCGTTCAACCGCTTCTTTGAAAAAGCCAGCCACGGCTACGTCGGCACCGTACGCCGGGTGATTCGCGGTAGCGGTATCGCGCTGTTCCTGTATGCCGGTTTGATGGTGCTGACCTGGTTCGGCTTTGCCCACACCCCGACCGGTTTCGTACCGGCCCAGGACAAGCAATACCTGGTGGCCTTCGCTCAATTGCCGGACGCCGCGAGCCTGGACCGCACTGAAGACGTGATCAAGCGCATGTCTGACATCGCGCTGAAACAACCGGGTGTGGAAGCTGCCGTAGCCTTTCCGGGCTTATCGATCAACGGTTTCACCAACAGCCCGAACAGCGGCATCGTGTTCGTGACCTTGAAACCGTTCGACGAACGTAAAGACCCGAGCATGTCCGCCGGTGCGATTGCCGGCGCGTTGAACGGTAAATACAGCGACATCCAGGAAGCCTACATGGCGATCTTCCCACCGCCGCCGGTACAGGGCCTGGGTACGATTGGTGGCTTCCGCCTGCAGATCGAAGACCGTGGCAACCTGGGTTACGACGAGCTGTACAAAGAAGTGCAGAACATCATCACCAAGAGCCGTAACACGCCGGAGCTGTTCGGCCTGTTCACCAGCTACACGGTCAACGTGCCTCAGGTCGATGCGGCTATCGACCGTGAAAAGGCCAAGACTCACGGCGTGGCGATCAGCGACATCTTCGACACCCTGCAGATCTACCTGGGTTCGTTGTATGCCAACGACTTCAACCGCTTCGGTCGCACCTACCAGGTCAACGTGCAGGCTGAGCAACAGTTCCGCCTTGATGAAGACCAGATCGGCCAGCTGAAAGTGCGCAACAACAAAGGCCAGATGATCCCGTTGGCGACCTTCATCAAGGTCAGCGACACCTCGGGCCCGGACCGCGTGATGCACTACAACGGCTTTATCACGGCTGAAATCAACGGCAACGCTGCACCGGGCTACAGCTCGGGCCAGGCAGAAGCTGCGATTGAAAAACTGCTGAAAGACGAACTGCCCAACGGCATGACCTACGAGTGGACCGACCTGACGTATCAGCAAATTCTCTCGGGCAATACCGCGCTGTTCGTGTTCCCGCTCTGCGTACTGCTGGCGTTCCTGGTACTCGCCGCCCAATACGAAAGCTGGAGCCTGCCGCTGGCGGTGATCCTGATCGTTCCGATGACGCTGCTGTCGGCGATTACCGGGGTGATCATCTCGGGCGGCGATAACAACATTTTCACCCAGATCGGACTGATCGTATTGGTGGGCCTGGCGTGTAAGAACGCGATTCTGATCGTTGAGTTCGCCAAGGATAAACAGGCAGAAGGCCTCGACCCACTGGCTGCGGTACTGGAAGCCTGCCGTCTGCGTCTGCGGCCGATCCTGATGACCTCGTTCGCCTTCATCATGGGTGTGGTGCCCCTGGTGTTGTCCAGCGGTGCCGGTGCCGAGATGCGCCATGCGATGGGCGTGGCGGTGTTCTCCGGGATGATCGGTGTGACCTTCTTCGGTCTGTTGCTGACGCCAGTGTTCTACGTACTGATCCGTCGCTATGTGGAGCGCCAGCAAGCGCGCAAAGCGGCCAAGGCCTTGAAGCTGGAGACACAGCAATGAGTGTGAAAGTATTCTTGCCGAGCTTGTTGGTGCTGGCACTGAGCGCCTGTGCCGTAGGCCCGGACTACAAAACCCAGACCCCGGAGGCGGCCAATGTCACGGCCGCCGCCGATGCCAAGAAGTATGACCACGCCAAGTTCGAAGGCATCTGGTGGCAGCAGTTCGAGGACCCGACCCTCAACCAGTTGGTGACTCAGTCGCTGCAGGGCAACCGTGATTTGCGCGTCGCCTTTGCCCGTCTGCGGGCCGCCCGCGCCATCCGCGATGACGCCAGCAATGACGCCATGCCGACCATCACCAGCCGCGTCAGCAGTGACCAGGGCAAAGGCCAGATTCCGGGCCAGACCACCCGTCGCGTCAAGACCGAGCGTTATGACCTGGGCCTGGACATGGCTTGGGAACTGGACCTGTTCGGCCGCATCCAGCGCAACCTGGAAGCCACCGACGCCGACCAGCAAGCCGCCGAGGCTGACTTGTACCAACTGCAAGTCACCATGATTGCCGAACTGGTGGATGCCTACGGTCAACTGCGCGGCGCGCAACTGCGTGAACGCATTGCCCTGGACAACCTGAAGAACCAGCAGGAATCGCGCACCATCACCGAAAGCCTGCGCGATGCCGGCGTGGGTGATCAGTTGGATGTGGAACGTGCCGACGCACGCCTCGCGGCGGTTGAAGCCAGCGTGCCGCAACTGCAGGCCGAGCAAGTGCGCGAGCGTAACCGCATCGCCACCCTCCTCGGCCAGCGTCCTGACAAGCTGACGGTGGACCTGAGTCCTAAAGACCTGCCAGCGATTGCCAAGGCATTGCCGATTGGCGACCCGGGGCAACTGCTGCAACGTCGCCCGGACATTCTCAGTGCCGAACGCAAACTGGCCGCCGCCACTGCGCGTATCGGTGTGGCCAAGGCCGATTTGTTCCCACGGGTCAGCCTCAGCGGCTTCCTCGGCTTTACCGCCGGGCGCGGTTCGCAGATCGGCTCGTCCGCTGCGAATGCCTGGGCCCTCGGCCCTAGCATCACCTGGGCCGCCTTTGACCTGGGCAGCGTACGCGCCCGTTTGCGCGGTGCCGATGCCGAGGCTGATGGCGCGCTGGCGAACTACGAGCAGCAAGTGCTGTTGGCCCTGGAAGAATCCGAAAACGCCTTCAGTGATTACGGCAAGCGTCAGCAACGCCTGGTCTCGCTGATCCGCCAAAGCGAATCCAGCCGCGCCGCCGCCGACCTGGCTGCGATCCGCTACCGCGAAGGCACCGTGGACTTCCTGGTGCTGCTTGACGCGCAACGTGAGCGTCTGGCGGCCGAAGACTCCCAGGCCCAGGCCGAAGTGGATTTGTATCGCGGGATTGTAGCGATCTACAAAGCACTCGGTGGTGGCTGGCAGCCAGACACGGTTGTTGCCACCGCCAAGTGAAGTAAAGAGCTCCTTTGGTTGGTCGCATCCAGCCAATTTTTAGCCCCGTGGTCCATTCGGTCACGGGGCTTTTTTTGGTCGGGTGTTTTACAGGGATGATAGTTAGGAAGTTGCCTGCACGTTAGTCAGCCTTATCTGTCAGAGGGTTCTGAAATTTCTTCAAAAGCTAATGTTGGACTCTAGTACGTCGATAACGGGGGTGTAATTCTTAATACAGACAGGAGATTGTTATGGGCATGCTCGTTACGAACACAGCGACCACGTTATCGAAGCAAACTGATGCTCGTGTGGTCAGAAACCCAACCATGGTGACGAATGCCTTTACGCTGACGGAAGAGTCCAAAGCGGCGGAGACGCTGAAGCTTAAGGACCCAGAAAAAATTAACGACCTGAACATTTTCTTAAAACGTTATGACTTCACTTCCATCAGCACCAACGAGCTTAAAGAAGTGGGCAGTATGCTCTACGACAACAAACTCATCGATGACAATACGTTCATGATGTTCATAGCTGGAGACGGCGCATCAGATGCTAATGGCCGCCAAACGAAAATGGACGTTAAATTCAATGCAATCGCTTTGTTTAACGAAAAGTTGGAGGATAACTTGGCGTATTTCAAGACCGATCGATACTCGAAACCTGAGCACGTTGCCTATATCACTCACCGGATGGTCAGTGCCAATCAGGCGCTTAATGCGATGGTTTACTTCGTAAATTCCCCAGCCAGCACCCTTTCTATAGATGAACACGCATGATCAATAAACACTCAAAAAGCAGCGCGTTGAAGGTGTCTGTCAACGCGCTGTTTGCAGGGTACAAGCACAACGCCGACACCTGAAACGACAACCCCAGCAATAAAGCAAATGAAACAGTATAAGACGCTTCACAAATTCACCTTCATAAATAAATGATTGGATCCTCAGCATGCACCGAATACAACAAAGCAACCACAGGCTTTCAATTTATCCATAGGCGACCCTCACGGTTGGCAGACGATATATATCGACTATTCATGCTGTGCCTTAACTAGCACCCAGTAAACATCGGCGAGCACCACGCCACTTACTATGCATGAACGTTCAAACGCGATGAGCCGCCCGCCTCCCAAAAATTGCGGGAAATCTCTTTAGACTTTTATGAAGGACGACGGTGTATATATCTCTGATCTTCAAACCTAAAACTAAACGCCCGCAACCTCATTCAAAATCAAACTCCGATAATGCCCCGGATTCGACCCGCTCCATTTACGAAACGCTTTATAAAACGAACTGGTATCGGCAAACCCCAACCGCTCTGCAATTTCGGCGAAGCTGATCTGCGCTTCCGCCAGCCAAACAATCGCCAACTCTTTACGCACGCTGTCCTTGAGCCCTTGAAAGGTCTGCCCCTCTTCAGCCAATCGGCGTCGCAAGGTTGAGGCGGAGATGCACAGGCTGGCGGCGAGGCCTTCGGTTTCCGGCCAGGTCTCGGGAGGCATTTGGCGCAGGTCGTGTTTGATGCGGGTAGCGAGGCTGTCGGGGTCGCGGTACTTGACCAGGATATTGGCCGGCGCGTGGGCCAGGAAACGTTTGAGCTCTTCTGCGCTGCGCTTGATCGGCAGGTCCAGGCAGTCGGCGGAGAAGATCATGCGGGTGCGCGGTCGGTCGAAACGCAGGTTGTCGGAGAACATGACTTGGTAATCATCGCAGAAGTCTGGTTTTGAGCAGCGCAGTTCAATCGCAAGAATTGGAATCCTACGTCCCGCCAGCCAACAGGCCACACCGTGCACAATCATCCAATAGGTAAAGTAGGTGAAGGCGCGATTGGGTTCGGACTCGGGCTCGAGCAGCACAATCTCGGCCAGGCTTTGTTGGCGCACCAGTTGCGCGGGCAAGCGTTCCAACATCAGTGACAGGAACGCCAGGCCGGTTTCCAGGCTGGTGGCGAGGGTCGGCTGCGCTATCGCGGCGCGGCACAGGAACGTCAGGCTGCCGGACTTGAGCTTGCGCGGGTCCATGCCGAAGAACTCGTCATCCCTGCGCCGCGCCAGCAGGCGCCACAGGCGCGCGTAGGTCGTGGCAGAGACGCGTGCGGTGGGCTCGCTTAACAGTGCCGGATCGATACCGGCTTTATGCAGCACTTCGGCACTGGCCGTCCCGGGCACGCAGCTCTGCAACAAAGCTTCGCGCACGAGGTGGATGGAGATGGTGTCTTTTTCCAACATGAGGGATCGGGCATCCGGCTGCACAACAAATAATGGCATGCATCATAAAGTGGGTCGCGATTTGCCACCACCGTTCAGGCCCTGTTCAGCTAAAGTCAATATTTCTTGTTTAGCAATGAGTATCATTATGCTACAACTTAGCACCCTATCTAGTTCTACTGCGGTGCCAAATGCTCGTTCCTTTTCTCATCATGCTGCGCGAAGGCATTGAAGCCGCACTGATCGTTGGCATCATCGCCAGCTACCTGCAACAGACCGGCCGTGGCCAGTGGATGCCCGCCGTGTGGATCGGTGTATTCCTCGCTGCTGCGCTGGCCCTGCTGGTCGGTGGTGGCCTTGAATTGGTCAGCGCCGAGTTCCCGCAGAAACAGCAGGAACTGTTCGAAGGCATCGTCGGCCTGGTCGCCGTGGGCATCCTCAGTTCCATGGTGTTCTGGATGCGCAAAGTGGCGCGCTCCATCAAGCATTCCCTGCACGCCTCCCTGGATCACGCGTTGGCCGGTTCCAAACACCAGGTGACCGCGCTGATCCTGATGGTGTTTTTCGCGGTGGCCCGTGAAGGCCTGGAAACCGTGTTCTTCCTGCTGGCGGTGTTCCAGCAGAGCGAAGGCCCGGGCGCGCCGATGGGCGCCCTGCTCGGCCTGATCCTGGCGATCATTGTCGGCTTCCTGATTTACACCGGCAGTATGCGCCTGAACCTTGGCGCGTTTTTCCGCTGGACCGGCCTGTTCATCCTTGTCGTCGCCGCCGGCATCCTCGCCAACTCGGTGCAAGCCCTGCACGAAGCGGGCGTGTGGAACCACCTGCAAACCGTGCTGTTCGACTTCAGCACTGCTTTGCCGATGGACAGCCCGCTGGGTTCGATACTGGCCGGCATGTTCGGCTATCAGGAAGCACCCACCGTCAGCACCCTCGGTGCTTACCTGACTTACCTGGTGGTGGCGCTGGTGATGTTCTTCCTGCCCGCTGCACCGCCCAAACCTGCCGCCACTCCTTCTTCCGTTTCCACCCACTAAGGACCGCCTCTTGTCCAACCCAACTCCTCAACCGGCTCTGCCACCCCGCGCCTTGCGTTGGGCCGTGGCGGGCTCGGTGGTCGTGATGATCGCCGCCGGTGGCCTGTTCTATTACGCCTCGCAACTGGCGGCCAGCAAGCGCCAGGTCAACCACAATGAAATTGCGGTGACCATCCACGGCCATGCCTGCGAACCGAATGAACTGACTGTACCCGCTGGCCGCGCGAGCTTTCGCATCATCAACCGCTCCGAGCGTGCCGTGGAATGGGAAATCCTCGACGGCGTGCTGGTGGTCGAAGAGCGCGAGAACATCGCCCCCGGTCTAAGCCAGGTGATCAACGCCAACCTGTTGCCCGGCGACTACGCGATTACGTGCGGCCTGCTGAGCAACCCGCGCGGCACCTTGCACGTAACGCCCACCGCCGAATCCGACGCCCAGGCCAAAGCCAAGCCGTCGATGGTGGCGTTTATCGGCCCATTGTCGGAGTTCCGCGTGTATCTGAGCAGCCAAGGCAGCGCATTGGTCAAGGCGGTGACTGCCTTACAGCAAGCCATCGATGCGGGTGACCTGGCGCAAGCCCAAGCGCTTTACCTACCGGCGCGCGAGGCTTACCAGCGACTGGCGCCGGCGGCGCAACGCCTGGCGCAGTTGGACAACGCGATCAACGCCCGCGCCGACTACTTTGAGAAACGCGAACAGGATCCGGCCTTCAGCGGCTTCCACCGCCTGGAATACGGCCTATTCCAACAACGCAGCCTCGATGGCCTCGCGCCGATTGCGCAGCGCCTGGTAACCGACGTCACGACACTGAAGCAACAACTGCTGGCCCAGTCCCTGCCGCCCGAGCAACTGGTGAGCATCGTGGTGCGCATCCTCAATGGCCTGGCCGATGTGCGCGCCATCAGCGGTGAAGAAGAGCGCTACAGCCACGTCGACCTGAATGGTTTTGCCGCCAACCTGCAAGCCGCCCACAAGGTCGTCGAGCTGATGCGCCCGCTGCTGAGCAAGTCCGCCGCCGACCTGTTACCAAAAGTCGACAGCGCCCTCGCGGCGTTCGACAGCGAACTCAATGAGTTGAAAGTCGACGGCCAGTACCGCCGCTACGACAGCGTGACCGCCGATCAGCGCAAGCAGATCGCCGACAAGGCCAAGGCTCTGGCCGTTGCACTCGATGGAATCGACCCCGCCCTTGGCCTTTCCGGCCTGCAGTGAAGACGACCGCCTACATGAGTAATTCAGAACAGTTTGACCTTCAGCGCCGCCGTGTCCTGTTGGGCATGGCCGCCACCGGCGCCGCGATTGCCGGTAGCACATTGAGCTGCCCGGCCATGGCCGCCGCAGCGGAACAAGTCACCGCGGCACCCCGCAGTGAAAAAACCCAGGACCACCACGATTTTTTTGGCAAGCACCAGACTGGCATCGTCACTCCGCGCCCGGCCTGCGGCATGCTCGTGGCGTTCGATGTACTGGCCAGCGACCGTGAAGACCTGGAACGCCTGTTCCGCACGTTGAATGAACGCATCGCTTTTCTGATGACCGGCGGCACCGTGCCGCAAGTCGATCCGAAACTGCCGCCCACCGACTCCGGCATTCTCGGCCCGGTGGTGACGCCGGACAACCTCACCATCACCGTGTCTGTCGGTGAGTCGCTGTTCGACGAGCGCTTCGGCCTCACGGCAGTCAAGCCCAAGCGCCTGAGCCGCATGGTTGGTTTCCCCAACGACGCGCTGGAACCGGCGCAGTGCCACGGTGACCTGAGCCTGCAATTTTGCGCCAACACCACTGACACCAATATCCACGCCCTGCGCGACATTGTGAAGAACCTGCCGGACCTGCTGATGGTGCGCTGGAAGCAGGAAGGCAGCGTACCGCCGCAGGCGCCGAGCAAACCCGGAGAACCTGCGCAGAGCGCGCGTAACTTCCTTGGTTTCCGTGACGGTTCGGCCAACCCGAATTCCAACGACGCCAAGGCCATGGACCAGATTGTGTGGGTCCAGCCTGGCAGCGACGAACCGGCCTGGGCGGCCAATGGCAGCTATCAGGCGGTGCGCATCATCCGCAACTTCGTCGAGCGTTGGGACCGAACCCCGCTGCAAGAGCAGGAAAGCATCATCGGCCGCATCAAGCCGACCGGCGCGCCGATGGACGGCGCCAAAGAAACCCAGGTGCCCGACTACAGCAAGGACCCGGAAGGCAAATTGACCAAGCTCGATGCCCATATCCGCCTGGCCAACCCGCGCACCCCGCAGACTCAGGCCAATCTGATCCTGCGCCGGCCGTTCAACTACTCCAACGGCGTTAACAAAAACGGTCAGTTGGACATGGGGCTGTTGTTCATCTGCTACCAGGCTGACCTGGAGAAAGGCTTTATCAGCGTACAAACCCGGCTCAACGGCGAGCCCCTGGAGGAGTACCTCAAGCCGGTCGGCGGCGGATACTTCTTCACCTTGCCGGGGGTCACTGGGCCCAAGGATTTCATCGGGCGCACGCTGCTGGCTGCAACGCACCCTCACACCACTGCCACTCCCTAAAACAACCCCCAGAGCGGAAATCGTCCTATGAAGAAGTCGACCATTGCGTTGTCGTTGTTGCTGACCCTTTCGCCGCTGGCAGCGTTTGCCGCTACCGCGCCGCTGGACCTGGTAGGCCCGGTGTCGGACTACAAGATCTACGTCACCGAAGAAATCGGCGAGCTGGTCACCCAGACCCAGGCGTTCACCGACGCCATCAACAAAGGCGACCTGGCCACCGCCAAAAAGCTCTACGCTTCGACCCGCGTACACTATGAGTCCATCGAGCCGATTGCCGAACTGTTCAGCGATCTCGATGCGTCCATCGACTCCCGCGTCGATGACCATGAAAAAGGCGTGACCGCCGAAGATTTCACCGGCTTCCACCGCCTCGAATACGCACTGTTCTCGCAAAACAGCACCCAGGGCCTGGAAACCCTGACCGCCAAACTCAACACCGACGTCAACGACCTCAAGACCCGCGTCGACGGCCTGACCTTCCCGCCGGAAAAAGTCGTCGGCGGCGCCGCAGCGCTGCTTGAAGAAGTCGCCGCCACCAAGATATCCGGCGAGGAAGACCGCTACAGCCACACCGACCTGTACGACTTCCAGGGCAACATCGACGGCGCGAAGAAAATCGTCGACCTGTTCCGTGGCCAGATCGAGAAGCAAGACAAAACCTTCCTGGCCAAAGTCGACAAGAACTTCGCCGCCGTGGACAAGATCCTGGCCAAGTACAAGACCAAGGACGGCGGCTTTGAGACCTACGACAAGGTCAAGGAAAGCGACCGCAAGGCGCTGGTGGGTCCGGTCAACACCCTGGCTGAAGACCTGTCCATGTTGCGTGGCAAGCTGGGCCTGAACTAAACGCTGGATAAAAAAAGACCCCGCCCTGTTGAGGGGCTGGGTCTTTTTTCGCCTGCAGATCTACAGGATGCGGTACAGCAGCCGCTCGATCCGAACGCGGCTGACCCGACGCAGGAATTTGCCGACCGCCTCCGGGTAGTCCAGCAGCGTTTGCAGGTCCTGATAACGCTCAATGCGCGTGCTGTGCTGGAAAATCTGCGCCAGCTCGGTGCGGCGCGGTTCAAGCCACTGGCCTTGCGGGTCGTCGATCAGCAAAGCGTTTTCCAGGTCGAGGCGGAACGCCCGCGGGTTGAGATTGTTGCCGGTGAGCAACGTGTAGCGCTGGTCGACCCACATGCCCTTGAGGTGGTAGGTGTTGTCGCCGTCGTGCCACAGGTGCAGGTTCAACTGGCCGTGGTCGATGTCGCGCTGATGGCGCTTGGCGAAGCGGCGTAGGCTGATTTCGTAGAGGTAGGGCAGCGCAGCAATGACCTTGAACGGCTCGCTCGGCGGAATGTAGAAATCGTTGGCGGTCTTGTCGCCGACGATGATGTCGACCTTCACACCTCGCGCCAGGGCGCGGTTGATTTCGCGAGTCACCGGCAGCGGCAGGTTGAAGTACGGCGTGCAGATGGTCAGCTGGTGCTGGGCGCTGGCGATCAGTTCGAGGATCACCCGGTTCAGGGGGTTGTTCTTGCCAACCCCGAGCAATGGGCTGACCAACAGGTGACCATTGGGCAACTGCCCCGTCGTGGTGTCATAGGTCGCGTGCTTCAAACGGCTGCGCAAGTCGCCGATATCATTGCGCAAGCTGCGCGTGGTCGGGGGATTGGGCAGGTCCAGGCGATTAACCGCCTTGGAGGCGACAAGCCCGTGTTCCACCAGGTGCTGCATGGAGTCGGCAAGCGGTTGGCTGTGGATCAGGTGGTAACGGTCGAAGCGGTACTTGTCGAACTTGTGCAAGTACACGTTATTCAGGCTGGCACCGCTGTACAGCACCGTGTCGTCGATCACAAAGCCCTTGAGGTGCAGCACGCCGAACAACTCGCGGGTTTGCACCGGCACGCCATACACCGGCACTTCAGTGCTGTGGCTTTGGGTCATGGACTGATACCAGGCGCTGTTGCCTGGCTGCTTGCCGGCGCCGATCAAACCGCGCTGGGCGCGCAGCCAGTCGACCACCACCACGATGTCCAACTGCGGCCGTGCCGCCTTGGCCGCGTGCAGCGCATCGTAGATCTCCTGGCCGGCCTCGTCCTGCTGCAAGTACAGCGCGACAATGTAGATACGCCGCGTGGCCTGGGCAATCTTCTCCAGCAGGCAACGGCGATACGCGTCGGCGCCGGACAGCACCTCAAGGGCGTCGGGAGTGAGGGGGAAACCGCGCAGTTTGGGCAACAGGGAGCGTTTGAAGAACGACGGCATAAGGCTCGCAATGGGTCGAATCCGAAGAGGCCCCGAGCTTACACCATGGGGGTGCTCAGGTCTCGCTGTGCTGCATGAAAAAAACTTAATTGACCAAGAAGAACGACCGTTCTACTGTTTGCAGTATGAACGACATAACCAGCAATGAAACCCGCAATATTATCCTCGACGTCACCGAAAAGTTGATCTACCGCCATGGCATCGCCGCCACTGGCATGGACTTTCTGGTGAAGACCGCCGGTGTCTCGAGAAAAAGCATTTACCGCTACTTCGCCAATAAAGACGAACTGGTGATTGCCGCTCTGCAGCGCCGCGATGAGCGCTGGATGCAGTGGCTGCGCGATGAGGTGGAACGCAGCGAAGGCACAGGTGAGCGCCTGCTTGCGCTGTTCAGCGCGCTCAAGGCCTGGTTCGGTACTGCAGATTTTCGTGGCTGCGCCTTTATCAATACCAGTGGCGAAACCGGCGACCCGCAAGACCCGGTGCGCCTGCTGGCCAAGGCGCATAAACAAAAACTGTTCGAGTATGCACTTGAACTGTGTCAGGCACAGGGTACCCCCGCGCCCGAACGGCAGGCCGCGCAACTGCTGATCCTGATCGATGGCGCCATTACCGTTGCCCTGGTGATGGGCGATTCAACAGCGGCCGATCAAGCGCAAGGCATGGCGCGAACGTTATTGGGACTTTGAATGCACTTGGCAGGCGCAACGCTCGATAAACCCTATTGCTTGAGGAATTACACGATGTCATCGATTGCAGAAACACGTCCGCCCTTGCCGCCGTTTACCCGCGCGTCGGCCATCGAAAAAGTGCGCTTGGCCGAGGACGGCTGGAATTCGCGCGACCCGCAACGGGTGTCCTTGGCCTACACCCTGGACACGCAGTGGCGCAACCGTGCCGAATTCGCGCATAACCGCGAAGAAGCCAAAGTTTTTCTGACCCGTAAGTGGGCCAAGGAGCTGGATTATCGGCTGATCAAGGAACTGTGGGCATTCACCGATAACCGCATCGCGGTGCGCTATGCCTATGAGTGGCACGACGATTCGGGTAACTGGTTCCGCTCCTATGGCAACGAGAACTGGGAATTCGATGAGAACGGCCTGATGGCCAATCGTTTTGCCTGCATCAACGACCTGCCGATCAAGGAAAGCGAACGCAAGTTCCACTGGCCGCTGGGCCGGCGCCCGGATGATCATCCGGGGCTGTCCGACCTGGGCTTGTAACCCTTTGGAACTGGCTTGCCTGCCTTGGTGCACCTGATACACCGAGGTGCCTGCACCGCAGGCAAGCCAGCTCACACAGGCAAGTGTCGGCCTACCTCAGTCCTGATTCAGCCCAATCCGATACAGCACGCCATCCTTCTCATCCGTCAGCACGTACAAAAAGCCATCGGGCCCCTGCCGCACATCGCGGATCCGCGCTTTCAAGCCGCCCAACAAACGCTCTTCGTGAACGACCTTGTCGCCATCGAACTGCAACCGGATCAACTCCTGGCTGACCAGCGCGCCGATAAAGACGTTGTGCTGCCAGGCTTTGAAGCGGTCTGCATCGTAAAACGCCATCCCGCTGATACCCGGTGATTTCTCCCAGACGTGATGCGGCGGCACCGTGCCCTCCGCCGTTTTGCCCTTGGCTTCGGGTATGGGTGTCAGCGAATAATTGATGCCATGGGTTGCCAACGGCCAGCCGTAATTCTTGCCCCGTTCGATGATGTTGATCTCGTCGCCGCCGCGCGGCCCATGTTCGTTTTCCCAGATCGTACCGCTCCACGGGTTCAACGCCAGGCCCTGGGGATTACGTTGGCCGTAGGACCAGATCTCCGGGCGTACGCCTTGCTGGCCGACAAACGGGTTGTCATCCGGCACGCGGCCGTCCGGGTAGATACGCACGACCTTGCCTTGCAACTTGTCCAGGTCCTGGGCCGTCGGGCGAGCGTTGTTTTCCCCAAGGGTCACGAACAGGTAGCCGTCACGGTCGAAGGCCAAGCGCGAGCCGAAGTGATTGCCGGTGGACAGCTTAGGCTCCTGGCGCAGGATCACTTTGAAGTCGGTCAAGCCACTGAGATCTGTCGCCAGCCGGCCACGGCCCACCGCAGTGCCGGCCGTGCCGCCCTCGCCGCCGCCTTCCGCGTAAGACAGGTAGACCATGCGGTCCTGTTTGAAATCCGGAGACAGCACCACGTCCAGCAGACCGCCCTGCCCTTTGGCCCACACTTCAGGCACGCCCGTCAGTGGCGCGGAGAGCTTGCCGTCCGGGCTGACAAAGCGCAGGTGGCCGGGACGTTCCGTCACCAGGAAGCCTTGCTTGTCCGGCAGAAAGGCCACCGCCCATGGATGGTCCAGGCCTGTGGCAATCGGGGTGGCGGTGATACTGCCTTGTTCGCTGGGGAACTGCTGGGCTTCGGCGGCGACAGCCGCCGTCAACGGCAGCAGCGTGGTTGCACAAACGGCGGCTAGCAGGGTTTTGCGTAGAAACATAAGGCTGGATCCTTACCGGCGATTGCCGCTGGCGTCATAAGTGGGGGCTTTGGTTTCGGTGGCCGGGCGGCTCGGGGCGGCATCGCGCTGGGGATAGCGGTTGCCGATGCCGCCGTTCTCCAGGGTCGGCGTACGTGTGGTCGGCCCAGTCTGAATACCGCGAATGGCCGGCGCATTGGGCTGGGTGCCCTGCATGCTGTTGGGGTTGGCCCGGTGAATCGGACCGTTATTGGCGTTGTTGTTACCGGGCAGGTTTTGCGCATGGGCCAAGGGGACAAGGGCCAAACCCAACACCAGCGCTGCAACGTGACGCACACAGCTGTTCATGACAAAGCCTCTCTGGGGCGAGGAGTACGTGCTTTCGATAACACGCTACGCCTCAGGTTCGGCTTTCGACACTAAATAGTTTCTCATCAGGTGTAACACGATCTGTCCGTGCATCTGTCCGTGGAAACTTTCCGCACAGGGTCCGAGTCACCAGAACACAGCCTCTAAGTAAGGAATCGCACATATGCCACGGGCAATCTGGAAAGGCGCCATCAGCTTTGGCCTGGTGCATATACCGGTGTCACTGGTCTCGGCCACGTCATCACAGGGCGTTGACTTTGACTGGCTCGACAAACGCAGCATGGACCCGGTGGGCTACAAGCGCATCAACAAGACCACCGGTAAGGAAGTCACGAAAGAGAACATTGTCAAAGGCGTCGCGTTCGAAAAAGGCCGTTACGTGGTGCTCAGCGAAGAAGAAATCCGCTCGGTCCACCCCAAGTCGACCCAGACCATTGAAATCATCGCATTTGTTGCCAGCGACCAGATTCCGTTGCAGAACATCGACACCCCCTACTTTCTCGCCCCGGACAAACGCGGCGGCAAGGTGTATGCGTTGCTCAGGGAAACCCTTAAAAAAACCAATAAAGTCGCCCTGGCCAATGTGGTGCTGCACACCAAGCAGCACTTGGCCGCATTGATGCCCCTGGACTCGGCCCTGATACTGGTGATGTTGCGCTGGCCCGCCGAGGTGCGCAGCCTGGACGATCTTGAATTGGGCAGCGACGTGACCAAACCCACGTTGGCTAAAGGCGAGTTGGACATGGCCAAGCGCCTGGTAGAAGACATGAGCGCCGACTGGCAACCGGATGACTACCGCGACAGCTTCCAAGAGAAAATCATGGCGCTGGTGGCCAAGAAGGCCAAGGCCGGCAAGATCGAGGACGTCGAAAGCAGCGCGGACGGTGAGGAGCGTAAGTCAGCCGATGTGATTGACCTGACGCAATTGCTCAAGCGCAGCCTGGCCGGCAAGCCGGCAAAGAAGCCCGCCGTGAAAAAATCCACCAAGGCCTCATAAGTCATGCCAAAGCCCCTCAGCGACTACAACCGCAAACGCGACTTCGGGATTACCGCCGAACCACAAGGGAGTGCGCCCGCCGGCAAAAGGAAGGCCTCGGCGCTGTCGTTCGTGGTCCAGAAACATGACGCGCGCAACCTGCACTATGACTTCCGCCTGGAGCTTGATGGCGTGTTGCTCAGTTGGGCGGTGCCCAAAGGCCCGAGCCTGGACCCCAGCCAGAAACGCCTGGCCGTCCACGTTGAAGATCACCCCCTCGGCTATGGCAGCTTCGAAGGCAATATTCCGGCGGGTCAGTACGGCGCAGGCGACGTTATCGTGTGGGACCGCGGCGTGTGGCAACCGCATGACGACCCGCGCAAGGCTTACGCCGCTGGCAAACTCAAATTCACCTTGGTCGGCGAGAAACTCTCAGGCGACTGGACCCTGGTGCGCACGCGCCTGAAGGGCAGCGGCGATAAACAACAATGGCTGCTGATCAAGGAAAAGGACCCACAGGCACGCCCTACCGATGACTACGATATTGTCCAGGCCCAACCGAACAGCGTGCTCAGCAACGCGTCGGTCGGCAAACCCAACGCTAAAGCCAAGCCCAAGCCCAAGCCGCGAAAAACTGTAGTCACCCTCCCCGAGCAATTCGCCCCGCAATTGGCCACGCTGGTGGACCGCGCGCCAGAAGGCGATTGGCATTACGAAATCAAGTTCGACGGTTACCGCATGCTCGCGCGCGTTCGTGACGGCGAGGTACGCCTGTTCACCCGCAACGGCCATGACTGGACCGAACGCCTGCCCCGTCAGGCCAAGGCCCTGCAAGCGCTGAAACTCAAGGACAGCTGGCTCGACGGCGAGGTGGTCAGCCTCAACGGCGACGGCCTGCCGGACTTCCAGGCGCTGCAAAACGCGTTTGATATCGGGCGCAGCCTGGACATTGTCTACTACCTGTTCGATGCGCCGTTCCTCAATGGCCAGGACCAACGCGAAGCGCCTGTCGAGGATCGCCGCGCGGCCCTCAAGGCCGCGTTGGCCGGTAGCCGTAGCAAGTTGCTGCGCTTCTCTGAGGCGTTCACTGCGCACCCTCGTGACATCTTTGAAAGCGCTTGCGACTTGGCCCTGGAAGGCGTGATCGGTAAACGCCTCGGCAGCCCCTACGCGTCGAGTCGCAGTGCCGATTGGATCAAGCTCAAATGCCGCTTGCGCCAGGAGTTCGTGATTGTCGGCTACACCCGGCCGCAGGGCTCACGCAGTGGTTTCGGGGCGCTGTTGCTGGCGGTGAATGATGATTCCAGGCTGGTGTACGCCGGGCGTGTGGGCACAGGCTTTGATCAGGCGTCGCTGAAGTCGATCTACGCGCAACTTACGCCGCTGGAGTGCAGCACGTCACCCTTGGAAAAACCGCTGACCAGCGCCCAGGCCCGCGGCGTGCATTGGGTGCAGCCGACGCTGGTTGGCGAGGTGCAATTTGCCGAATGGACCCGAGAAGGCGTGGTTCGCCAGGCAGCGTTTGTCGGCATGCGTACCGACAAGCCCGCTGCGCAGATCATTCACGAGCAACCGCGCGCGGCCAAATCCATGAAAACCGCGAAAAAACCCAGCGGCAACGTGAACATCACCCATCCCGACCGCGTAATCGATAAGCAAAGCGGTACGCAAAAACAGCAGCTGGCGCAGTTCTACGACAGCATCAGCCAATGGATTCTGCCCTTCCTGCGTCACCGTCCGGTTTCGCTGCTGAGAGCGCCCGAAGGCATTGAAGGCGAGCAGTTCTTCCAGAAGCATTCCGAGCGGCTCGCCATGCCTGACATCAAGCAACTGGATCAGGCGCTCGACCCTGGCCATTCACGCCTGATGGAAATCGACAGCGCCGCTGCATTGATCGGTGCCGTGCAAATGGGCACCGTGGAATTCCACACCTGGGGCGGTACCACCGACAAGCTCGAAACCCCGGACCTGTTTGTGCTCGATCTCGACCCGGACCCGGCACTGCCTTGGAAAGCCATGTTGGAAGCGGCGCAGCTCACGCTGTCGGTGCTTGACGAATTGGGGCTGCAGGCGTTCGTCAAGACCAGCGGTGGCAAGGGCCTGCACCTGGTCGTGCCACTGGCGCGGCGCGACCATTGGGACACCGTCAAGGCGTTCGCCAAGGCGATTGCCCAGTTCATGACCGCGCAATTGCCGGAGCGTTTTACCGCAACGTCAGGGCCCAAAAACCGTGTCGGCAAGATCTTTATCGACTACCTGCGCAATGCTCGAGGCGCCAGTACCGTGGCGGCCTACTCCGTGCGCGCCCGCCCGGGATTGCCGGTATCGGTGCCGGTCAGTCGTGAGGAATTGAAGGGCTTGCGCGGTGCCCAGCAGTGGACGGTCGCCAACGTGCATGAGCGTTTAAAGGCGTTGAAGGTTGATCCCTGGGCCGGGTATGCCAATCGCCAGAAAATCAGCAAGAAGATGTGGGATAAGCTGGGCGCCCATCCACCGCAGTGAAGAGCGCCCAGGGCGCCCCTCAGATCAGTAAAAAGATCAACGCCAACCCAGCGAAGATCGCCCACTTTTCCAGGTAGTAGCGCATGCGGTTGCGCTTTTTCAGCGCTTTGCCGCGCAGACGGATCTTATACAGGCGCGTGAAGGCGCGATTGAGCCCACCGGTCTGGTCACCGGCATCGTTAGGCGAGCCCGCAGCGGCCATGACGGAACGGCTGAACCAGCGATTGAACGCCGCGGCCCAGCGGTATTTCATCGGACGCTCGATATCGCAGAACAGGATGATGCGGTTCTGCTGCGTGGTGTTTTCGGCGTAGTGGATGTAGGTCTCGTCGAACATCACCGGCTCGCCGTCACGCCAGTAATAGTTTTCGCCATCCACATTGATGTAGCAGCCCGGGTCATTCGGGGTGTCCAAGCCCAAGTGATAGCGATACGAGCCTGCATACGGGTCGCGGTGACGCACCAGCCTGGAACCTGGCGGCAGTTCGGCGAACATCGCGGCCTTGATCGAGCCAATGCCCTGGACCAGCTCAGTGGTGCGCGGGCAGAGCTTCATCGCGGAAGGATGGCTGTCGCCATACCATTTCAAGTAAAAGCGCTTCCAACCGGATTTGAAGAAGGAATTGAAACCTACGTCGTTGTACTGGTCCGAGCGCTTGATCTCCCCGGCGCGCATCAGGGCCAGGCCTTCCTGGCGAATTTCTTGCCAGTGCGCCTGCAGCGGGCTCAAGTCCGGGAAATCGCCGGGCGACAGATAAGGTCGGCTGGGCAGTTTAGAGAAGAGGTAGAGAAAGCAGTTGATCGGTGCCAGGAAGGTCGAATGATCACTGAGTTGGCGGCCTAGCTTATGCCGCACCCGACCGCGCAGGTGTACATATGCAATCGAGGCAACGTAGAGCATAACAATGATGAGTTTCACGGGGATTCGTCACACGTCAGAAGAAAACAGGCTGCTCCTACGTGCCCACTACGGCCGCGGTTGGATAGCAACGCCTGAAATCAAGATTCACACAATCGGCACGACCGTCTGATCGACATCCGGTACGTAGCCATTGGCACTTATTTAGCCATAATTTGTAACCATAAATTAACTAAGAATTGTGAAAAGCTGTCTTGCAAATAGGTTGGGCTGGGGCTTGAGGGTTCCAATCGATGACTAGGCGCATCAGGGCATAAATGCTAAAAAGCGTCGCATCATCTTCACAGCCGACGATTTACCCTTCAGCAAAAAGGAATTTGTATGTCATCGATAACAGACCCCGATGTTCAAGCGCTTCAAGGTGCCTGGGAGCAAATAGCGCTCGAAGACAGTGGCGTGCTCAACCCAGTCGATGCCCACAGCGCCCCGGGTGCAATCACCACTATCACCGGCGACCGGTTCGAAGTGAAGACCGTCAGCGGCGAGGTATTGCTGGCTGGCCGGTTTTCCCTGGACAGCAGCACCGTTCCCAAGCGCATTACCTGGATCGACTCCATTGGGGATGACGCAGGCAAACACTTGCCCGCCAGTTATCGCCTGGAAAAGGATGAGTTCGTGTTTATTGCAGCCGATGAAAGTATGCCCAGGCCAATTGCGTTCAGTACTGGCCCAGGTCAAACCATGCGCACTTTCGTTCGGCGCGCCTGATCGGAGCGCCATCCGAATGAGCGACAGTATTTTCACAAAACGTTCACCTTCGGGGCTATAGGGTCAGCCTACCTACTCCAGTGAATCCCTTAGCCCGCCTCTCCTTGCGGGCTTTTTTTGCCTGTCGAATATGGGTTCAATCGGGCCGTTTGATGGCGGTCAGGGTGAAGCACATTGGTAATTGCGCAGGCTGGTGTTCGTACCTGTCGTAAAGCTCTTCGCGATTGGAGTGGGGATATTCCTGCAGGTCGCTGATCTGTAACTGCGCGCAGATCGCAGCATTTACTACCTCACCCAACGTGTGCACGTACCAGTAGGACGTTGGCCCGGCAACTTCGCCCTGGCCTTCATAGACAATTGACTCCTGCAGCACAAAGGGCTCGCGCTGGAAGTAAGAGCTGGCTGGCAAGAAGGGGTTTTGCGCCCGAGGATCAAACACCTCCAGGAACGGATGGGTTTCATACATCACCAGCGTGCCGCCAGGTTTCAAGGTGCTGGCGACGTGGCGCATGAACAGCGCCACATCCGGCATCCAACCCAGCACGCCGATAGTCACCAAGGCGATATCGAAGCGTTGGTGCAAATCCTGCGGTAGGTGATGGATATCGCTTTCGATGAACTCGGGGTTGTGCGGCGAAACACTGGCCAGTTCACGGGCCTGCTGCAGAAACGCCCGTGATTGATCCACGCCTACCGCCGAGCGCGCGCCCAGGCCAAACAACGACAAGGTTTCACGACCGTTGTTGCAGCACAGTTGCACCACATCCTTGCCGGCTACGCCGATGTCTTGCAGCAAGCCGGTAAGGGTGGGGTCCAGGCAAGAAAAACCGGCGTCACCCACGCTGTTGAGCAACGCGTTCCAGGTGTCGGTGGTTTTATGCAGGTTGGCAGATTGGTCCCAGGCGTCCTTGTTGCTGGCAATCGCCTGTTGCGCTGAGGGCATGTCCATTGCATCTCCAGATAATCAGTACTGCGGGACTCAGAAAATAAGCCAAGTGCCCATGGATTAAAACCCCGAGCAGCGTGCGAAACTTATCGCAAAGCCCGGGGGTCATTAACGCAATGAGCGCTCAGCCCTTGAACGCCGCCTCCGAAGATCTAGCCATGGCCACACAGTCTGACCTGCGTAACGCCTTGTCCCTGGACAGCCTGAATTTCTTCCTGGCGGACGTCCGCGATGGCCTTGGCCCCTACCTCGCTATCTACCTGCTGGCCGTGCATAAATGGGACCCGGCCAGTATCGGCGTGGTCATGACCCTGGCAGGTATCGCCGCGCTGCTCACCCAGGGCCCGGCGGGCGCGCTGATTGATCGCACCCGCAGCAAGCGCGCGGTGATTGCGCTGGCCGCCATCGTAGTGACGCTCAGTTGTGTGCTGCTGCCTTTCGTCAGTTCTTTCGGCCTGGTAGCGCTGACCCAGGCCGCCAGTGCTGTTGCCGCGTCGGTGTTCGCGCCGGCGATCAGCGCGATTTCCCTGGGCATTACCGGGCCACGCGCCTTCACCCGTCGTACAGGGCGCAACGAAACCTTCAACCACGCCGGCAACGCCGTGGCCGCATTGCTGGCTGGTGGCCTGGCCTACCTGTTTGGTCCTGTGGTGGTGTTTTACCTGATGGCGTTTATGGCAGTCGCCAGTGTTTTGGCCGTGAGCTGCGTGTCGGCAGCAGCGATCGACCACGACGTTGCCCGCGGCTTCGATCCTGAGCATCACACCGATCATGAACAACCTTCCGGCCTCAAGGCATTGCTGGCGAACCGCCCGCTGTTGTTATTCGCCATCTGTTGCGCCCTGTTCCACTTGGCCAATGCCGCCATGCTGCCGCTGGTCAGCCAAAAGCTCTCACAGATAAACCTGCAAATGGCCACGCCGCTGACGTCGGCCTGCATTGTCGCCGCGCAATTGGTGATGGTGCCGATGGCTTGGCTGGTCGGGCTCAAGGCCGACATCTGGGGGCGCAAACCCTTGCTGATGGCCGGTTTCATGATCCTGCCGCTGCGCGGTGTGCTCTACACGCTGTCCAGCGATCCTTACTGGCTGGTGGCGGTGCAAATGCTCGACGGCATAGGCGCAGGGATTTTCGGCGCTTTGTTCCCGGTGATCGTCAAGGACCTGACCCATGGCACCGGCCGCTTCAACGTCAGCCTGGGCACCCTCACCACCGTGTTCGGCCTGGGAGCGGCGCTGAGCAGCAGCCTGGCCGGTTTCGTGGTGCAACAAGCGGGCTACAACGCGGCGTTCCTGACACTCGCCGGCGTTGCAGCGCTGGCCCTGGCGCTCTTATGGCTGGCGATGCCGGAGACGTTGATGAAACCATCCTTCGCTCGACATACAACTGTCGCCTGACATATGCGACAATACGCGCCAAATTCCAACACACATCCAAAATTTTCTGCTCAGCGACCGGGTTTCGCGCCTTGATGTCGCTGTTGACGCATGCCTGAAGGCTCCTGCCGACACGCTCGCAACCCATTGATAGGTAAAGTAATTGATCTCCACAGCTAACATCACCATGCAGTTCGGCGCCAAGCCGCTCTTCGAGAACGTCTCGGTCAAGTTCGGCGCAGGCAACCGTTATGGCTTGATCGGTGCCAACGGTTGCGGCAAGTCGACCTTCATGAAAATCCTCGGTGGCGACCTCGATCCGTCCGGCGGCCAGGTCATGCTGGAGCCGAACGTGCGCTTGGGTAAACTGCGCCAGGACCAGTTCGCCTACGAAGAATTCACCGTGCTCGACACCGTGATCATGGGCCACGAGGAACTGTGGAAGGTCAAGGCCGAGCGCGATCGTATCTACTCGCTGCCGGAAATGAGCGAAGAAGACGGCATGGCCGTGGCCGAACTGGAAACCGAATTCGCCGAGATGGACGGCTACACTGCCGAATCCCGCGCCGGTGAGCTGCTGCTGGGCCTGGGCATTCCCCTGGAACAGCACTTCGGCCCGATGAGCGAAGTGTCCCCTGGCTGGAAACTGCGCGTATTGCTGGCCCAGGCGCTGTTCTCCGACCCTGAAGTGCTGTTGCTCGACGAACCGACCAACCACTTGGACATCAACACCATCCGCTGGCTGGAAAACATCCTGACCCAGCGTTCCAGCCTGATGATCATCATCTCTCACGACCGTCACTTCCTGAACAGCGTGTGCACCCACATGGCTGACCTGGACTACGGCGAGTTGCGCCTGTTCCCGGGCAACTACGACGAGTACATGACTGTAGCGACCCAGTCCCGCGAACAACTGCTGTCGGACAACGCCAAGAAGAAGGCGCAGATCTCCGAACTGCAATCCTTCGTCAGCCGCTTCTCGGCCAACGCCTCGAAAGCCAAACAAGCCACCTCCCGCGCCAAGGCGATCGACAAGATCCAGCTGGCCGAGGTCAAGCCTTCGAGCCGTGTGAGCCCGTTCATCCGCTTCGACCAGAACAAAAAACTGCACCGCCAGGCGGTCATTGTCGAGCGTATGGCCAAAGGCTTCGATGGCAAACCGCTGTTCAAGGACTTCAGCTTCCAGGTTGAAGCGGGCGAGCGCGTGGCGATCATCGGTCCGAACGGTATCGGCAAGACCACGCTGCTGCGTACTCTGGTCAACGAACTGACGCCGGATGCCGGTAGCATCAAGTGGACCGACGCGGCTGAGCTGGGCTACTACGCTCAGGACCACGCCCATGACTTCGAAGACGACATGAGCTTGTTCGACTGGATGGGCCAGTGGACTCAAGGCGAGCAAATGATCCGTGGCACCTTGGGTCGCATGCTGTTCTCCAACGACGAGATCCAGAAGTCGGTGAAGGTGATTTCCGGTGGTGAGCAAGGCCGTATGCTGTTCGGCAAGCTGATCCTGCAAAAGCCGAACGTGCTGATCATGGACGAACCGACCAACCACTTGGACATGGAATCCATCGAGGCACTTAACCTGGCGCTGGAAAACTACCCAGGCACGCTGGTCTTCGTCAGCCACGACCGTGAGTTCGTATCCTCCCTGGCCACCCGCATCATCGAGTTGAGCGCCACCGGCGTGATCGACTTCAGCGGCACCTATGACGACTACCTGCGCAGCCAAGGCGTGGTGTTTTAAGAGCAGCGATTAGTTTTCGGCTGCAAGCAGCAAGTTAGAGCCCCGTCCAGTGTGACGGGGCTTTTTGCATCTTGAGATGAGCACGCTGTTTGTGGCGAGGCAGCTTGCTCCCTCGCCACAGGTTATTCGCTCCGGGAGGGATGTTGTTTAAGTAGTTAGTCTGCTTTCCTTTGCCCCTGGCCCTTGCCATGATGCGCCTACCGCCCGCCAGCCAACGAGTGCCCATGTCTGCCGCCACGCCCAACTCCCTGTCGATCACCCTGCAGATCGTCTCCATCGTCTTCTACACCTTCATCGCCTTTATCTGCATCGGCCTGCCGATTGCGGTCATACCTGGCTATGTACACGAGCAACTTGGGTTCAGCGCTGTAGTGGCCGGCATCACGATCGGCTCGCAATATCTCGCCACCCTGCTCAGCCGCCCCATGGCCGGGCGCATGTCGGATAACGTCGGCACCAAGCGTGCAATTGTGTTGGGGCTGGCCGGGATTCTTGTGAGTGGCGTGCTGACGTTTTTCGCGACGCTGGCGCAAAGCCTGCCGTCGCTGAGCCTTGGTATTCTGATCGTTGCACGTCTGTTGTTGGGCGTGGCCCAAGGGTTGATCGGCGTGGGCACCATCAGTTGGTGCATGGGCCAGGTCGGTGCCGAACACACCGCGCGGTCGATTTCGTGGAATGGGATCGCGTCCTACGGTGCCATTGCCATTGGTGCACCGCTGGGTGTCGTGATGGTGGCCGAATACGGCTACACCAGCCTCGGCATTGCGCTGTCAGTGTTGGCGGCACTGGGCCTGGTGCTGATCCGCAACAAACCGTCGGTGCCGGTTGTGCGTGGCGAGCGTCTGCCATTTTGGGCGGTGTTCGGGCGTATCGCGCCGTTTGGCGCCAGCCTGTGCCTGGCATCGATTGGCTATGGCACCCTCACCACCTTTATCACCTTGTACTACCTCAATCGAGGTTGGGTCGGCGCGGCTTACTGCCTCACGGTATTTGGCGCGTGCTTCATCCTGTCACGGCTGGTGTTTATTGCCGCCATCAGCCGTTTTGGTGGCTTTCGGGCAGCGATTGCCTGCATGACCATCGAAACCCTCGGCCTTACGCTGCTCTGGCTGGCGCCATCCACCGTGGTGGCGTTGGTTGGGGCCGGGTTGACCGGCTTTGGCTTGTCACTGGTGTACCCGGCGCTGGGGGTGGAAGCCATCAAACAGGTGCCCAACAGCAGCCGTGGCGCGGGGCTGAGTGCGTATGCGGTGTTTTTTGACTTGGCCCTCGCGATCGCCGGGCCGTTGATGGGCGCCGTGGCCTTGAACCTCGGCTACGGCTGGATCTTCTTCTGCGCCGCGCTGCTGTCGGTCACCGCCCTGGGCGTGACCCTGTTGCTCATGCGCCGCGCTTACTGATCAGCCGTTTGCATACCGGCGCGGGTGGATTGACCGAGAGTGTGGCTGAAAAAACGCCCCGCCTCAGAGATCAAGTCACGGTGAATGCCTTCACGGTCGACCCCGTCAGCATCCGTGCAAATCGCCGGCATCGCCGCCAATTGGTCGCTGTCACACGGCGCCATGAACACGAAGTGCCCTGCCCCGGCCAGCAGCTTGAAGTCGGGCGGCTCTGGCAGCTTGCGCGCCAGGGCGGCAGCGTTCTTGTCCACGGCCACCAACTTGTCGCCATCGCCACTGTAGAGCAGCACCGGCACATGCACGTCGGCCAGGGTGTCGCGGCCGAACATCAGGCTCAACGGCGCCATCAGCATCAAGGCGTGAATGCGCAGGTCGGATTGCGGTTGCAGGTCATCGCGGTCCACCACCAATTCGCCTTTGGTGGTCCAAGCATCGCGATCCTCCGGGCGCTCCTGGCAGTAACGGCGCAGGCGGTCGAAATCCGGCTTGGCACCCGCCAGGATCAACGCGGTTTCACCCCCGGCCGAGTAACCGATAACGCCCACCTGATCGACGTCAACGAATGGCGACAGCATCGGATCGCCCAGGGTGGCAGTGATCGCTTCAGAAATCTGAATCGGCCGGCCATACAGGTTGCTCACCGTGCCCAGTCGACTGTGGTCTTTGTAGTTGTCGCCAGGATGCAGCACCGCCACCACCACAAAACCTTTACGCGCCAGCGACGTGGCCAGGTCGTGCAGGGCCAGAGGTGTGCCGGTGTTGCCGTGGGACAGCATCAACATCGGAAATCGGCCAATGGCAATCTTGGAATCTTCGGAGGCCGCGACGTGATAGGCGCCCAACGGCGTGGTGTGTTCAGCGTCGGTGGACGGGTAGAACGCGATGGCTTTCATCGGCTGCAAGTCCAGCGGGTCGAGAAAAGTCATGCGGTGGAAACCCACACTCCAATGGGGGTGCGGCGCAGGGGCGGCGTGCACTGAAACCAGGCTGCCGAGCAGGGAAAGAACCATAACAGCACAAAGACGCATCATGGGGATGGCCACCTTTGCTGTGTGCCCACGTTCAACATCCGCGGCATATCTGGTTGAAAAATCCATGGTTTAAGGCGCTCGCACCGGGTGATAAACCCATGCGTGCATAACCTGGGCCAGAGTAATGACAGCGGGTAAACGAAAAAACTCCGTAGTCCGGTCGTTTTGAGGCGATCAGAATACAGAGTTTAGACGTGCCGCTTCAGATTGAAACGGGGAAAGGCGCTGTTTTACATAAGCTTTACGCGGCGGCGAACAACTGTTCGTTGATGCGTACGTTGGCGTCGCTCAAAGATTTGCTACGCGCGTCATCGCCGTAGGCCAAGCCTTCGGCCCGTACGATTTCAATGTCAGTGATACCTAGGAAACCAAACAGCAGTTTCAGATAGCCTTCATGTGCAGCGCCAGACGCCTGCCCGGCGTGCAAGCCACCGGACGTGGACACGATGATGACTTTCTTATTGCCGCACAGGCCTTCCGGGCCGGCTTCGGTGTAGCGGAAAGTCTGGCCGGCGACGGCGATGCGGTCGATCCAGGCTTTCAGTTGAGTCGGGATGGTGAAGTTGTACATCGGCGCACCAATCACCAAGGCATCGGCGGCGAGGAATTCAGCCAGCGACGATGCGCTCAGGTCGGCCTCGTGCTTTTGCGCGGCATCTCGCTGTTCAGCGGCAGTGCCCAGGGCGCCCAGGGTCGCGCCGGAGAAGTGGTTGATAGCTTCGCTGGCCAGGTCGCGGTAAGTCACTTCCACACCCGGCTCCGCCGCTTGCCAGGCCTTGACCACACCCGCGCTGAGCTGACGGGATGCCGAGTTGTCGCCGAGAATGCTGGAATCGATATGCAAAAGTTTCATGTGAGATCTCCGGTTAGGATCGTCAAGGGCGATCAGATGGTGGTGATGCTACACATGAAACCAATAGCCGATAAGACGGCTTAAATGCGATAGTTCGTCCCACTCACAGGACAATAGGCTGACCATGCAAGACCTCAACGACCTCTACTATTTCGCCAAAGTCGTGGAAGCCGGTGGCTTCGCGGCGGCCGGGCGATTGCTGGGGGTTCCCAAGTCGCGGCTGTCGCGGCGCATCGCTGAGCTGGAAGAACGCCTGGGCGCGCGCCTGCTGCAACGCACCACCCGCCAATTGACCCTCACCGCCGTCGGCGAGCGCTACCTGCGCCACTGCCAGGCCATGCTGCTGGAAGCGGAAATGGCCGATGAGGCCGTGGCCAGGATGTCCAGCGAACCCCGTGGTCGGCTGCGGGTCAGTTGCCCGGTGGGCATGGCGCAGCACATTCTGCCGGAGCTGGTCGCGGGCTTTCTCGCTGCCCACCCCCAGGTGCAGTTGGAAATGACCCTGGTCAATCGCCGTGTCGACCTGGTGGCTGAAGGTATCGACGTGGCGTTGCGCGTGCGTGAACTCGGTGATGAAGACCCGCTACTGGTGACCAAACGCCTGCGCCAGGCCCAGACCGTGCTGGTCGCCAGCCCCGAACTCGTGCGCGAGCGTCGAGTCAACAGCCTCGACGACCTCAGGCAACTGCCCATCCTAGGTGCATTGGAGGCAGACCGCATGGTGCATCAACGTATCCTCGACCCACAGGGCACCCCTCACGAACTGGTGATGGAAGCCCGCCTGGGCATCGAAGATTTCATTGTGCGTAAAGCCAGCGCCATCATGGCCGTGGGTTTTACCGTGTTACCGATGATGTATTGCGAAGAAGAGTTGGCCAACGGCCGATTGGTGCAATTGTTGCCTCAATGGTCATTGCCGGGCGGCTGGCTGCAAGCGGTTTACCCGCATCGGCGCGGCGTGCTGCCGGCGATACGGGCCTGGATCGACTACCTGGAAGAAGGCTTCAAAGGCTGTGGAGACCGCTTGCTATGAAGATGAGCGAAGAACACGTCGCCAGCTTCTGCCTGAGCCTGCCCGGTGCGCGGGAGGACTATAAATGGGGCGGTGTGCGTGTGTTCTCGATTGCCGGCAACAAGATGTTTGCCTTGCAGAACCTGCGCGGTGAGTCGCTGGCGTTCAAGGTCGATAAGGAACTGTTCCTCGGTCATGTGGACCGCCCAGGCATCCACCCTGCGCCGTATCTGGCCCGCGCGCAGTGGATCATCATGAACACGCCCTACCCGCTTGGGGCTGATGAACTGCGTGGCTTGTTGCAGCGTTCACACCAGTTGGTGGTCAGCAAGTTGCCCAAACGCACGCAGGTCGGGCTGTTGCTGGGTGATTGACGCAAAAGCACCCTAGTTATCTAAGTGACTATCGGTTGCTCTGCTTTTGATTTGCTCTGCTCAGCTTTTGATCTTGATCTTGATCTTGATCTCAGGCGCCCCGTCAACCACGCTGGCCGAACGCAGGCTTGAATCCGTGGGTAACCCGGCAGGACGCCGGGTTAGCCGCGCTGGGCCAAGGATGGCCCATCGCGGCGGCCCACGGATTCAAGCCGGAGTGAGGGCATGTCGAGCCTAGGCGAGACACCGAGTGGTGGGGCGAAGGCCTTTTGCTTACTTTTGGGCCTTTCCAAAAGTGAGTCGCTGTAAGAGCGAAACCCTAAGTGGCCGTTATCTAAATAACGGATATACACTCGATCCTAGTCGCCCGACACATAGCCATCGCAGGCAAGCCAACTCCCACATTTGAACCGTTTCTCGCCAGATAAAAGTCGCCGCATGCCCAGCCGCCGCGGGAGCAAGCTCCCTCGCCACAGGTCTGGCGCAGCCCCAAAAGCGCTGTAGATACCCAAACCTACAGCACTGAAACCAACGTGCCGCCGAGAAACATCTGGTCAAGCCAAAACACCTGATGCAACAACACAATCACCCAAAACAACACCTGATAAGACACTTTGCGCGTCTTGTGCCGGAACACCTGCTGGGCAATCAGCGCCCCCGGCCAACCGCCCGCCAACTCCACGGCATGCAGGATATTTTCCGGCGTGCGCCAACTGTCGGTGCGCGCCTTGCGCTTGTCGCTCCAATACAGGAAAAACGCGATCACGCTGACCACGCCATAGGCCGCCAGCGGGATCACGGTCTCGCCGCGCTGCCACACCAGTACCGAACCCAACAGCGGCGCCGCGCACAGCAGCACGAAGAGCGCTGCCTTCAAGCGTGGGTGCTGAATCATCATGCCTTGGCCGCGGCCCAGTCGATCCAGCCGAATTGCCAAGTCGCCAGGATCAACAAGCCGAACGCAATGCGGTACCAGGCAAACGCTGCATAGCTGTGGCTGGCGATGAATTTGAGCAAGCCCTTGACCGCAATCATCGCGAAGATGAACGAGGTCACAAAGCCGATGGTGAACACCGGCAAGTCCGCAGGCTGGAACAGGTCACGGTACTTGTAGCCCGAATACACCGCCGCACCCACCATGGTCGGCATCGCCAGGAAGAACGAGAACTCGGTGGCGGTCTTGCGCGACAGGCCGAACAACAGGCCGCCGATAATGGTCGAGCCGGACCGCGAGGTGCCCGGAATCATCGCCAGGCACTGCGCCAGGCCCACCTTGAGCGCGTCTTTCCAGGTGATGTCATCGACGGTTTCGGCATGCACTTCGTGCTCGCGGCGCTCGGCCCACAGCATGATGACGCCGCCCACCACCAGCGCCGTGGCCACGGTGATCGGGTTGAACAGGTAGTGATGAATCAGGTCGGCGAAAATCACCCCCAATACCACGGCCGGGAAGAAGGCGATCAAAAGGTTGACGGTGAACCGCTGGGCCTTGCGCTGGGTCGGCAGGCCGCTGACCACTTCGAAAATCTTGCCACGGAATTCCCACACCACGGCGAGGATGGCGCCCAGCTGAATGATGATGTTGAATGCATTGAAACGGTCGCCGGTAAAGTCGAGCAAGTCGGCGACGATGATCTGGTGGCCAGTGCTGGAAATTGGCAGGAACTCGGTAAGCCCCTCCACAACGCCAAGAATCAATGCCTGTATGGCGGTCCAAAAATCCATGCTTCCCCCAAAGGTCTTGCTCTATGGCAAGCCTCATTGATCTTTTTAATGGTTCACTGACGACAAGATACGATGCTGGACTTTAACCCCCAACCTGCAAAAATCTTGTGAAAAATCAGACAGTACTCAGGTTTTCCGAGTACAGGCCGAAAGCCTATCAGACAAGGCGGAAAAGTCGATGCAACGCCCACAATTATAAAAAGCCCGGAGTGACAGGACGATGAACAGTTTGCGCAATATGTCGATCAGCCGGCGCCTCTGGCTGATCCTGATAGTCGCCGTGCTGATGCTGTTGGCCCTGGGTTTGCTGATGCTCAAGCAGATCCATGACGATCTGTACCAGGCCAAGCGCCTCCAAACCCAACACGTGGTCCAGACCGCCAACGGGATTCTGACGTTTTATCACAGCCTTGAGACGACTGGCGTGATGACCCGCGAAGCCGCCCAGAAACAGGCCATGAGCGTGGTGCGTGGCTTGCGCTACGACCATGACGACTATTTCTGGATCAACGACCTGACGCCGGTGATGATCATGCACCCGGCCAACCCCAAGCTCGATGGCCAGAACCTTTCGGCCATTCGTGACCCTGACGGGTTTGCCGTGTTCAACGAATTCGTGATCCTGGCCAAGGCCAAGGGCGCCGGCATCGTCAACTATCGCTGGCCCAAGCCTGGGGCCGACGCACCAGTGCCGAAAACTTCGTACATCCAACTGTTCCAGCCGTGGGGCTGGATTATCGGTTCCGGTGTGTACGTGGATGATGTGCAGGCCGAGTTCAGCACCCAGGTCTGGAAAGCCTCGTTTATCGGCCTCGGCATTGCGCTGGTGATGGCGTTGCTGGTCTCACTGATCGCCCGCAGCATCGTGCGGCCGTTGCAGGACGCGGTGAACGCCATGGGCAACATTGCCAGCGGCGAAAGCGACCTCACCCGCACCCTCGACACCCACGGCCGGGACGAAGTCACCGAATTGGCCCATCACTTCAACACCTTCACCGCCAAGTTGCGCGAGGTGGTGAGCCAGTTGCAGGTATGCGCCAACGCGCTGGGCCAGTCCTCACAGGACCTGGGCAACAATGCGACCCAGGCCCATGACCGCAGCCAGCAACAGTCCCAGCAGATGGAACTGGTGGCCACCGCCATCAATGAAGTCACCTACGGCGTGCAGGACGTGGCCAAGAACGCTGAACACGCCGCCAGCGAAATGCGCGATGCACAGGCCCAGGCGCAGCAAGGCCAGGTCAATATCGACGGCAGCCTGCAACAGATCGACCAACTCTCCAACACCATCAGCCAGGCCGTGGAAGTGATTCGTACCCTGTCCGCTGAAAGTACCCAGATCGGCAGCGTGCTCGAGGTCATCCGTTCCATCGCCGACCAGACCAATCTGCTGGCCTTGAACGCGGCGATTGAAGCGGCACGCGCTGGCGAACAAGGCCGCGGCTTTGCGGTGGTGGCCGACGAAGTACGCCTGCTGGCTCAGCGCACGCAAAAATCCACGGCGGAGATCCAGGGCATGATCGAGCGCCTGCAAGGCCACTCGGAAGCGGCGGTCAACGTGATCAGCGACAGCCACAGCGCGTCGCAAATGACCATCGAGCAAGCCGGCCAGGCCGGCGCCAGCCTGACCGCCATCGGCCAGGCCCTGCGCAACCTCAACGGCCTGAATGCGTCGATTGCCAGTGCCACGCTGCAGCAGGCGCATGTGGTGGAAGACATCAACCAGAACGTCACCCAGGCCGCCGGTTTGTCCCACAGCACGGCGTTGGCGGCGGAACAGTCGAGCGTAGCAAGTGTGCACTTGCGCAGCCTGAGCGATCAGCTCGACGGACTCTTGCGCCAGTTCAAAGTCTAGTCCCGTAGTGAGCGGGCTTGCCCGCTCACTACAAGCCAATTCCTACGTCAATCTTCTTTCGTTACAATCCCAGCCCTCTCCCACTCTCCCAAGGAACCACCATGTCCGGGCTTGAACTGTTCGCCGCTGCCCTGGGGGTGATCGCTGTGTGGCTGACGGTCAAGCAAAACCCTTGGTGCTGGCCGATCGGGCTGGTCATGGTGCTGCTTTACACCTGGGTGTTCTACGATGTGAAACTCTATTCCGACATGCTGCTGCAGGTGGTTTACGCCGCCCTGCAAGTCTACGGGTGGTGGCAGTGGACCCGCGCCGGCCAGATCAAGCAAGGGCGCCAGGTCACCCGCCTTGGTGGGCTGGCAATCATGGCCAGCCTCACGGTGGGCGCAGTCGGCAGCCTGCTGCTCGGCGCCGCCATGGCCCACTGGACCGACGCCGCCCAACCCTGGCTCGACGCCGCGCTCACCGGTTTCAGCCTCGTGGCGCAAATGTGGATGGCGCAGAAGCGTGTGCAGTGCTGGGCGTTGTGGATTGTGGTGGACGTGATCTTCGTCGGGCTCTTCCTCTACAAAGGCCTGTACCTGACCGCCGCGCTGTACGCGCTGTTCACTGTGATCGCCGTGCAAGGCTGGCGTGAATGGCGCGCCGACCCGGCGTTGCACGCATGAAAGTGGTGGTATTGGCGGGTCCCGAATCCAGCGGCAAGAGCTGGCTGGCGGCTGAACTGCAAGCGCACTTCGGCGGGCTGATGGTCGGTGAATATGTGCGCCATTTCATCGACCATCATCGACGTGATACCACCTTGGCCGATATCCCGGCCATTGCCCGCGGCCAACTGGCCTGGGAGGACGCTGCCCGCGCCGAACAGCCTGAGTGGCTGATCCTCGACACGCATTTGCTGACCAACAGACTCTGGAGCCAGACCCTGTTCGGCGACTACCCAGCGTGGCTGGACAGCGAACTGCTGGCGCGGCACTACGACCTGCACCTGCTGCTCTCGCCGGATGATGTGGAGTGGACCGCCGACGGCCAACGCTGCCAACCGGAACTGGCGGATCGGCAGGCGTTTTTCGAGGATAGCCTGGCGTGGATGCAGCAGCATCAGCAGGCAGTCGTAGTGATCAGAGGGAATTGGGAGGAGCGCCGAGTCGCGGCCTTCAAGGCCGTAGAAGAATTATTGCTGTGAGCGAGGCAAGCCCGCTCACTGCAGGCGTGGTTAGTAGCCCAAGGAAAGCCCGGTGTTGCGACGCGGGTCATTCGCGCCATAGAAGCGGTTATTCCCCACCGGTTTGCCACCCAGGGATGGAGCACCCACGAGGATCGCCGCCAAGTGGTTGGCGTCCTGCGGGCCTGCAAACGTGTGGCCCCAGCTTTCAAGGATCTTCTGGGTGTCCGGGCTGACCGCGAAGGTCTCCAGGTTAGTCATCTCAGGCATCCACTGCTGGTGGAAACGCGGTGCGTCCACGGCTTCCTGGATATTCATCTTGTAGTCGATCACATTCAGGATCGTCAGCAAGGTCGCTGTGATGATGCGGCTGCCACCTGGCGTACCCACTACCATCACCGTCTTGCCATCCTTGGTCACGATGGTCGGGCTCATCGACGACAGCGGGGCCTTGCCCGGTGCAATGGCGTTGGCTTCACCCTGGACCAGCCCGTACATGTTCGGCACACCGACCTTGACGGTGAAGTCGTCCATTTCATCGTTGAGGATCACCCCGGTCTTGCTCGCCATTACGCCTGCACCGAACCAGTCGTTGAGGGTGTAGGTAACCGACACCGCGTTGCCCCACTTGTCGACGATGGAGTAGTGGGTGGTGTTATTGCCTTCATGGGGCGATACACCCGGCTTGATCGCCTGGGAATCACCGGCCTTTTGCGGATCGATCGCGTCACGCAGTTTCGTCGCGTAGTTTTTGTCCAGCAGGTGCTCGATCGGGTTCTTTACGAAGTCCGGATCACCGAGGTAGCTGTTACGGTCCACATAGGCGTGGCGCATGGCCTCGATCTGGTAATGCAGGCCTTGGGCCGAGTGATAGCCCAGGTCGGCCATCGGGAAGCCTTCGAGGATGTTCATGATCTGGCAGATCACCACGCCACCGGAGCTCGGCGGCGGTGCCGAAACGACGTGGTAGCCACGGTAGTCGCACTCGATGGGCGCCAGCTCGCGGGTTTTGTAGTTGTCGAGGTCTGCCTGGGTGATGATGCCTTTGCCAGCCTGGCTGGAGTCCACCAGGGCCTTGGCAACCCAACCTTTATAGAAACCGTCACTGCCCTTGGCCGAGATTTCCTTGAGGGTCTTGGCCAGGTCTTTCTGCACCAGTTTCTGACCCACCTGCAGCGGTTGGCCGTTATGCAGGAAGATTGCGCGCATGTCCTTGTCTTTTTCAAACTCGCCGGTAGCGGTATGCAGCAGGTCGATATCACCCTGCTCCAGGGCGAAGCCGTTTTCCGCCAGTTTGATCGCCGGGGCGATGACCTGGGCACGCTTGAGGGTGCCGTATTTGCTCAGGGCCAGCTCCATGCCCGAGACAGTGCCAGGTACGCCCACAGCCAGATGGCCCTTGGCGCTGAGGCCTTCGACGACGTTGCCGTCTTTGTCCAGGTACATATTGGCGGTGGCCGCCAGCGGCGCTTTTTCGCGAAAATCGAGGAAGGTCTTGCGCCCGTCAGCCAGTTGCACGGTCATGAAACCGCCACCGCCCAGGTTACCCGCCGCCGGGTATACCACGGCCAGCGCATAGCCCACGGCGACGGCCGCATCGACCGCGTTGCCGCCGGCCTTGAGCACATCCACGCCCACATGTGTTGCCAAATGCTGGGCCGTGACCACCATGCCATTTTCACCGGCCACCGGGGCCTGGGAGGCGGCTTGCACACCACTGACCGTCAACACCAGGGCGGTGGCAATCAAGGTACGGCTGAAGGGTTGGTATTTCATCCATGGCTACTCTGGTTATTGAGATGCACCAAAATAGCCCGTTGCGGATTTAATCCCCAGCGCAATGGCGTTTTTATTACAGAACCTGTCGGTCACAGAACGGGCTTGAAAAAGCCCATGTTCTATCGCTCGCTCAGGCCGGTACGTTCGGCGAGAATGCTGCGCAGAACCAGCGCCAAGTCTTTCGCTTGCTGAGCCGCTCAGTCAGTCGATTTCGTGTATCTACCGGCCATGGTGCGCGGCGCAGAAGCGGTCAACCGCGCGCTGGAGCAGGCTCATCAGCGACTGTCGGTGGCAATCAGCTCTGGCCTATAAAAATAATGGCGCTAGAATCAGCGCCATTCTTGCGCCTGACTCCCTGATACGAGCCCCCCCATGAGCTTTGATTTCGACACGATCCACCCCCGCCTCGGCACCGGCAGCACCAAGTGGAGCCGCTACCCGCAGGACGTTTTGCCGATGTGGATCGCCGACATGGACATCGCCGCGCCCCCCGCCGTGCTGCAGGCGCTGCATGCACGCCTCGACCAGCAGGTCCTCGGCTACAGCGTCGCCGGCCCGGATGTGCGCGAGGCGATCGTCGCCGACCTGTGGGCCAAATACGCTTGGCGCGTACAACCGGATGAGCTGCTGTTCCTGCCCGGCGTCGAACCGGGTTTCAACATGGCGCTGCACGCGTTTGTCCAGCCGGGCCAGCCGGTGGTGCTGCAAACCCCGAACTATCGGCCAATCCGCCTGGCCCCAGGACACTGGAACCTGCCGCGCATCGAAGTCCCCTTCGAGCTGATCGACGGTGAATACTTCACGCCACTGCCAGCCTTGCACGATGCGCTGGCCGGCGCGGGTGCACTGCTGCTGAGCAACCCGCACAACCCCATTGGCAAAGTCTTCCCGCGCGAAGAACTGCTCGCCGTGGCCAGCGCCTGCCTGGCAAACGGCGCGCTGATCATCTCCGATGAAATCCACGCCGAGCTGTGCTTTGACGGCCGCCGCCATATCCCCACCGCCAGCCTCAGCGATGAGATCGCCCAGCGCACCATCACCCTGATGTCGGCCAGCAAGGCCTATAACGTGGCGGGTTTGAAGACCTGCTTTGCGGTGGTCCAGAACGCCGAAATCCGCGAGCGCTTCAACGCGGCCCGTTGCGGCATGGTCGACAGCGTCAGCCCCCTCGGGCTGGAAGCCACTCGTGCGGCCTACAGCCAATGCGGCGACTGGCTCGACGCGCTGGTGCAGTACCTGCAAGCCAACCGTGACTACCTGCTCAAGGCCGTGCAAACCCGCCTGCCCGGTGTGGTGATGCATGCACCGCAAGGCACCTACTTGGCCTGGCTGGATTGCAGCGCGCTTGGCTTGGATGACCCGCAACAGTTCTTCCTGGAGCAGGCCAAGGTGGGCTTGAGCGCGGGGATCGAGTTCGGTGACGACAGCCAGCAATTCGTGCGCCTGAACTTCGGCTGCCCACGGTCGATGCTGGAAGAGGGTTTGCAACGTATGGAACGGGCACTGCGCCAACGCCAGGCTTGACTCACCCTAAGCTGAGCCGTAATGGGCTCAGCTTTTGCTCTGCTCTGCTTTTGATCTTGATCTCAGGCCCCCCGCCAGCCGGCGTCGACACGGGATCGTCACAGCTTGGCGATGGACACTTCGGTGGACTTCACAAAGGCAATCACTTCACTGCCCACTTTCAATTCCAGATCACGTACCGAACGGGTAGTGATCACCGAAGTGACGATACCGGACGCCGTTTGCACGTCGATTTCCGACACCACGTCCCCCAGCAGAATGTCCTTGATCACGCCCTTGAACTGGTTGCGCACGTTGATCGCTTTGATAGTCATGTCGGCTTTCCTTTTTGGCTGTTGGGTCAATCCGCACGTATGCGCAAGCCCTCAAAATGCGCTATCGCCGACCACATTAAAAAGAATATATAACTATTTATTTATATCATTAAGGCATATGTGAACTGTTGCCCTGCCAACAGCGCTTCAAGAATTTGCCAACCTCCGTAGCAGCTGCCGAGCGCCAGCGAATCGGCGTGGTCCGGTGCTGGCGCAGCTGAAGGCTGCTGTGCTTGAGCGAGCTGCAACGCGCCCATGTGATTTGAATTGAAACGGCTCCCACACTTAACTCAGTGTGACCCAATACCGCGTCCGCGCCTGCACCTCGAACCCCAGCGTTGAGGCCAACAGGTTGAGGATTCGGTCGGTGTCGTCCAAGCGAAAACTGCCTGTTACCCGCATACGCTCCAGGCGTGAATCCCAGCGCAACACCCCTGGGCGATAGCGCTCCAGCTCCCGCAGAAAATCCCCCAACGGCTGGTTCTGCGCCGTCAACACCCCCTCGCGCCAGCCCAACTGCGACACATCAAACGGCGCCCAGGCGGCCAGCCCGCTGGCGTTCAGGGGGGCTTGCTGGCCCGCCTGCAAGGTCGTCACTTGCCCGTTCAGGTCGCGCACGTGAACCAAGCCCTTGAGCACCGACACCCGACAGCCAGCGGCCAGTTGCCGCACACACACTTCGGCCTGACTGACCCTCACCTCGCCGTATCGGGTGTGCACGGTCATCGCCGCCGCGCCAGGTACATTCAGCGCCAACTCACCGTCCACCAAGGTGATGCGGCGCTGCGCCAGGTCCATGTCCACTGCCGTCGCGGTATTGAGTTGCAAGCTGACGCCGTCGGCCAATGGCAGGCGTTTGCGCTCACCGGTGGCGGTATGCAGGTCGGCGCGCCATGCCTCGATGGGCAATTGACGGCTGACCAGCCAGGCAGTCGGCACCAATACCGCGACCCCCAAGGCACGCTTGAGCACAGCGCGCCGCCCCGGTTGCGGGCGGTCAAGGCTGGCCATCGCCAGGGCCTGGGGCAAGTCGCTGAAACGCTGGCGCAGGGTTTGGGCTTTCTGCCAGGTCTGTTCGTGTTGAGGATGGCTTTCACGCCAATGCTGCAACGCGGCGTGATCACGCTCGGTGGCCGCGCCGGATTCGAGCAGTGCTAACCACTGGGCGGCGGCGCGGGCGACGTCGCGACTCACAGGTCCACCAGCAGGCAGTGCTCGTAGGCTTGGGCCATGTAGCGTTTTACCGTGCGCTCGGACACGTCGAGACGCTCGGCGATCTCGCGGTAGCCCAGGCCTTCCAGTTGGCTCCAGAGGAAGGCGCGGCGGACCAGCACCGGCAAGCCGTCGAGCAATTCATCCAAGGCTTGCAGCGTCTCCAACACCAACCAGCGCTGCTCGGGGGACGGCACGCATTCTTCCGGCAGGTTCGCCAAGGCAGTCAGATAAGCCAGTTCAAGGCTGCGCCGCTGATGAAAATTCACCAGCAGGCGCTTGCCAACGGTCACCAGGTACGCCCGCGGCTCCTGCATCTGCGCAATCGGCTGGGCGCTGGCGAGCACCCGCAAAAACGTATCCTGGCTCAGGTCCGCGGCATCCCAGGTATTGCCCAGGCGCCGGCGCAGCCAGCTTTCGAGCCAACTGCGGTGGTCACGGTACAGGCTCGACAAGGTCAGTTCGGGGGCGTGGGTCGGTACAACAGCATCATTCATGGCTAGCGACCTGCGCGGCGCGAGTGAGTCTCAAATGAGATTCATTCTATTTAATATCGCACTGACACACCATGGCCTTTTCAACAATGCGTTTAAAGCATGGCGGCCTTCTGCCGCAGCAAGTCGATAAACCACCCCAATTCCCGGCTCACCCCCTCGCCTTTGCGCAATAACATGCCAAACGGCGCCAGCCGCACCTCCAGGGCTACCGGCAACGCCACCACCAAACCCATCTTCAGGTAATCACGCAGCGCGCTTTCTGACAGCACCATCACCGCGTCGGTCAGCTGGATCAACTGCTGCATGGAGTACACCGAGCTGCATTCGATGATGTCCGCTGGGCTCGGCAGCGCCAGGTCCTGCAGCGCCTGGTCGAAGCCGATACGCGCCGGGCTGGTTTGCGGTTGCAGGATCCACGGCCAGTCGCGCACCAATTCCTCCAAGGGCACGTGTTCGCGCTGGGCCAGGGGATGGCCCGCAGCAGGTCGCACCGACGGTGCGCCGCGCCAGGCCGGTGATCCTGACCGCACTGGCGGCGGCGTTGGCGTTTATTCCGCTGACGTTGTCGGTGTTCTGGTCATCCCTGGCCTTTGGGCTGATCGGCGGAGTGTTGGTGGGGATGGTGTTGACGCTGTTGTTTTTGCCCGCGCTGTGCAGTTTGGTGCTGGGGCGAGAGAAGACGAAAACTGTCGAAACTTCCCACATAACTGCCGGATAAGCTCTACTCCCCTCCCCTGAAAAGGTCCGCAAAGTCCCTCGCCTGAATACACAGTGCGAGGGATTGCAGATGGACTTGTCTGTTGTTGGAGCTGTTTCTTGAACCCGGCCATTGGCAGGCTGGCCCTGACGCCAATGGATGTGAAGACGGTCGATGTCGAGGCCGTCTTTCGCGATTTCCGTGAATGCCTGAACACGTTTGATGACTGGGCGTCGAGCGTCTGGAGCTTTTCCGCGCTGGATATCGAGCAGGTGTTCAAGGTTGGGGATGAGGTGGCGTTGGTCGCGCCGATCAACCGTTCTCTTTATCCCAGTACCACCACCGCCACCTGCCAGGCCAACGGCACGTTAACCCTGGTGCACATGTTTCAAAGCACGCAATTCGTGCCCATCGGCAACACGCCGGTGATGCTGCAACGCGTCGATCCCAACGGCGGCCCACTGGGCGAACCGCTCCACAAAACGATTGGCCCAAGCGGCATTCTCGAAATCAACGAGTGTGATCGCAACCAGCAGTACCGGGTCAGCTTCTATCCCAACGTTTCCAAAGATCACGTCAGGGCGCTGTATGCGTCTTATCAGGCGGTGATTGATGCATTGGACGTTCGTCTGCGCAACGAGTGGAAAAGCACCTTCCAAGCCCAGTGGAAGGACTACACAGACGCTAACCCGCTTGATCAGCGCAGGATGCTGGAGAAGGCATTTCTACATGGGATGGGCAAGGCGCTTTACAGCCTGTGGCACAACATCACACATCTGTACGACCTACTGGCAGACATCAAGCCTAACAGCGAAAAGTTGCTTCAATACGTCTCTGAGGCCGAGCTTGATGAGCTGCTGAAACTGGGCAGTGAATCGATTGCCAAGGGTTTGCTCGTACTCAGTGATGAACCGCTGTTGTTCATCTATCTGGCGGCGATCTCCAGCTGGGTACGGATGTTGCCGCCACCAGAGATGAACGAGGTGATGGGGGAAATCACCGGCGAAGTGTTGATCAATCTGCTGCTGTTGAGGGTCGCGGGCGCCATGGGTGTGGCCGTGCGCCTGGGTGTGCAGGTGCTGAGTCAAATCAAGTCTGGTAGAGCGCGCAAGTTGCTTGAGATGTTGGCGGATCAACTGGTGGGGCCTCGGTTGGAGCCGCATATCGAAGCGGTTAAACCGATTCTGCTGGGGGCCCCGGCGACGCCGATCAGGGTGATTCCGGATGTGCCGCTGAAGGTTGGGGATCAGGTGGTTTCCAATCCGGTGACGATGGTTAGGGACAAGCTGGAACAGCGGACGGTGTTGGTGCGGCTGGAGCCT